>CAYPNL010000263.1:0-7455 GCA_964412045.1 uncultured Desulfobacteraceae bacterium | reverse complement strand
GATAAGCGTGCCGCTGCGAAAACGTTGATCCGTTTCTTCCTGTTTTCCATCGCTTCCGCATCTTTCATTGCCGGCTGCTCCATGGGGCCCCGAACCGTTCAGGGGAACCGTCTTGATTACAATGTAACGCTGCAGAGAAGGGGACATCTGGAGTTCACCGGCATTTCCAAAGGAGAACCAGGGAAAGGAAATGCTCATGATGCAGGCGCACTACCTTGACGATGAGGAGGCACAGAGAGTCGAGAACCTGCTCGGAATCAGGCCGGAAAAGACATTTTTGGCAGACGGAAGCGCCGTAACTGCCATTGAATTTACATCCGTACGGGATTTCGCGGCTCGGATTCGGCACAAGGGTGCGAACGCCAGGGTTCCGGTCAAGCTCACGAGCTTCTTTGAGATACTCTTTGATCTTTCCAACCACGTGGATATTCCCGCCGAGGTACAGATGAAACAGATCGCGAGGCCCATCACTCCCCTTACGGGGGGATGTGGCATCCCGGGAGGGCTTTACAAGGCGATCATCCTGATAAGGAACAGTTCTATGCATCCCGACGACGCTTACGTAGCCATAGGCTATCGCGGCGGGTGGTTCTTTATCAGCGACAGCGCTCTCATGTCCAAGGACTACCTGATGCTCGTCAGATCAGTCTTTTCCCTTCTGTCGGGGGATATCCAGACCATGACGCCGCTTCTTACACTACCTGTTGCCCGGTGATTTGTGCTCCACATCAAAGGCAACGGAAACGATGGTGGGTTTCTGTCGAAAAGGGGAACAATCATGAAAAAAATTAACATGGCAACGTTGCTTGGCATTGTCCTCTTGATAACGGCATCGGGTGCTGTCCTTTCAGGTGAAGCAGGGGCCAAAAATCTTGAGGGTGAAAGCCCGGAGCGAAATTTGAAGGAGGAAATCTTGCAGGCCGACGGGCACGGCGAACGATGTCCTAGTTTCGAAACAATGCGCATGCTGATGGAGGTTTTAGCTTGCCTCGCAAGGAATAATTCCCTATAGTCTGCTGGAAAAAATGAATTGTTGTGAGCAGGCAGCTATTTTAAAAAAGAGATTTAGCATGAAAGAGCAAGATACACCGAAAGTATTAGGAGAACTGATTCACGATCGGGCAAAAAAATTGGGAAGCAAGGTCTTTCTGCGCTTCAAGGACCAGGCATTTACCTATGAAGAAATGGACCGTTTGTCGAACCGATATGCCTATGGCTATCAGAAGGTAGGGATCAAAAAGAATGACAAGGTAAGCTTCATGCTACCGAACTCTCCGGAGCTTATATTCCTATGGTTCGGGGCGGCCAAGATAGGGGCAGTTGAGGTACCGATCAATACATCCTATAAGGGCGAGTTCTTACGCCATATTGTAGATCAGTCTGACTCAAGAATACTGGCAATTGTCCCAGAATACATCGACCGGGTGAAGTTGATTCAGGATGATCTGAAGAAGCTGGAGACGGTCATGATCTTAGGGGATTTCGATAAGAAAGATATCGAAGGCTTGAAATTCCCGGTCATAACCTTGGAAGAGTTTGCTGACGGCCCTGATACCCCTGTAGACGTTAAAGTCTATCCGTGGGACCCTCATAACATCATCTATACATCAGGAACGACCGGTCTGTCAAAAGGCGCCTTAGCCCCCCACAAGTTCTGGCTCGTCACTGCTGAGACGACACTCAAACTGCGCGAGGGCACAAAAGATGATATTTTTTACACGTTCATGCCGCTCTATCACTTTAATGCCCAGGTCCTTACTGTCATGACCGCCATGATTGCAGAAGCTGAGATGGTCCTGTCGGACAAGTTCAGCGCCTCCCGGTTCTGGAATGACATTCGCAAGCACAAGGCAACCCAATTCAATTACCTCGGAGCAGTGATACCCATTCTAAACAAGCAGCCTGAGAAGCCGGATGATCACGACAATCCGGTACGCATTGCCTTCGGAGGGGGATGCCCTCCGAATGTTATGGAGCAATTTGAGAAGAGGTTCGGAGTCATCTGCATGGAGGGGTTCGGCATGTCGGAGATCGGCTTAGCGATTCACGTCACCTTAGACGACCGGAGACCCGGTTCATGCGGGAAGGTGCTGGACCTCTACGAAATAGCACTCGTTGACGACTACGATAATGAGGTGCCTATCGGAGAGCCGGGAGAGATTCTGTTTCGGCCGAAAGAGCCGTTCACTATGATGCTGGGATACTACAATATGCCGGAAAAGACACTCGAATCGTACCAGAACCTGTGGTTCCATACCGGAGATCTTGCCAAGAAAGATGCCGACGGATATTACTACTTTGTAGACAGAAAAAAGGATTCGCTCCGGAGAAGAGGCGAGAATATTTCCTCCTTTGAAGTGGAAAAGGCCATCAACACGCATCCTAAAATTCTCGAGTCAGCGGCTGTCGCCGTTTCTTCCGAACTTGCGGAGGATGAAGTCAAGATATGCGTGGTGCTCAAGCCCGGTGAGACGCTTAGCCCTGAGGACCTGATCAAACATGCTGCAGACCGGATGCCTTACTTTGCGGTGCCGCGGTATGTGGAATTTATGGAGAGCCTGCCCAAGACACCAACGGAACGGGTACAGAAATTTCAGCTCAGACAGGCAGGTATCACAGCAAACACGTGGGACAGGGAAAAGGCCGGGATTGAAATAAAGAGATAACGTGTTACCGAAAACCGACTTTTTAGGGTGCAAAAGGCGATGAAGTGAGCCTACACCTCGAGAATATCTATCTCCAGAGGGGTGAGGATCTCGTAGCCATCCCGGGTGACCAGCACGGTGTTTTCAATCCCTGCTGAGCCCTCGCCGGGGAATACGATTTTCGGCTCTATGGCAAAGGTCATTCCTTCTTCGAGGGGATAGGAGTGGCCCTGGGCCAAAAAAGGGGGCTCGTTAAGCTCCAGGCCGATACCGTGGCCGATGAACCGGGTCTGAAGTCCGGGAGGACCAAGATAGCTGTCCCCGTAGCCGAGCTTTTTCGCGAGCTGAAGGGTCTTTAGAAAGAGTGCTTCGCAGTCAGCACCGGGCCTCGTCTCCTCCAGAACCGCATCGTGGATCTCCCGACAGGCCTGGTAGGCATTGATAAATTTTTTGCTCATCGCGCCTATCGAGAACATGCGGGTCTCATCCACCTGGTATCCGTGGTAGCAGGTGCCGAAGTCTACAAGGATAGGTTCATGAGCCTTCATCTGTCTGAGGCTCGCTCCAACAGGGAAGGCGGGCGAAAGACCGAGCCCGCCCATCGGGGAGTCGGACTGGCTGACGATCCCGCCGGTAGGCCCGCTCAGCACGTGCCATGTGTAGGCCTCGTAATTAAGGGACCTGACCCTCAGAAGCCCCTCATGACCATACCCCTTGGCAACGGTTTCGAGACGGCCCCCAAACTCGATCTCCGTCATCCCCTCCTTCAGGATCTCCCTGCCCTTTTGAAAGGTCTTCCTGCCTATCCCACCGGCAGCTTTCATGAGTTCTATCTCGAATGGCGATTTTCTCCTGCGCAGATCTCGGATCAAGGACGATGCATCGGCAAGCCTAGACCCCTTGAAGAGGCCCTCGTATCTCACGTAATCCCGCACAGGGAGCATGTCGAGTTCCAGACCAAGACTGTGAGGGAGCCTTCCGCAACGCCCTTGTATGAGGGCTGGAAGCTCTCGAACAGAAGTAAGCCCAACCACGTCCTCAATCGGAGATTCAATCTCAGCACGCCCCAGCTCCCTTTTAACCAGAAGCAGGGGCATTCCTTCGACTGGAATAAAGAGGACACTATCCTGTGTGGTTCCCGATAGATAGTAAAGATCCATTTTCTGCACCACCAGAAGGGCTTCTATGTCCTGGTCCTCCATGGCCGTTTTAAGCCGTGATATGCGCCCTTGGATCTCCTTGAAAGGCGTGTAACGGAAACCCAGGGATTTACTGAATCCCCTCAATTCATCCCGTACCCATTGCCTGTAGTTCATCTTCCCTCTTCCCGGTTATTACCGAAGACAGATACGTGCCCTATGATGGTAGATCAAGGTGACGTCGATGAGGAACCCCTGCTGGGTATAAGAAGTTGCATTGCCTTGGGCACTACGTCGAGGATAACGGGCAGCTTTCCCAGCTGCTCCCCGTCCACATCCAAGAGGACTCTTTGATCAGATGAAGCCTCGATCCTTTTTCCCGTGAGCGTTCTCACTTTTTCATGGAGAATGAGTGCGCCGTTGTAAAGCTTGGGGAGGTTCCAGAATACCTCCGGAAGGGTGAAATTCCCGATCACGGTCACGTGAAACATGCCGTCGTCCACCCTTGCCTCAGGGGCAACCCACATACCGCCACCGTGATACTGTCCGTTGGCGACTGCCACGTTCCAGCATACCACCTCCTGATCGAAGCCCTCGTCTACCTTCAGGCGTATTCGCTTTTTATCATAGATCAGGATGGAGAAAAGCGTTGCCCAGATAAACGAGACGAACCCCCCAAAGGCCTTGGTCGTTCTGTTCACACGATCATCTACCTCTCCCCCAAGGCCGAAGCTGGTCACGTTATGGAAGTAGCGTAGAGAGGGTTTTCCTTGGTGATCTATATACCTGATACGTCCCAGGTCGATATGCCTGGCATGGGCGTCCTTGATTATGTCTAAGGCCCTGTCCGGTGCTGTGGGCAGGGGTACGGTTTTGATGAAATCACATCCTGTACCCCGGGGGATGAACCCAAGCGCGGCCCCGGCTCGAAGGGGACCATTCTCTCCCATAAAGCCGTTCACCACCTCGTTCAGCGTTCCGTCTCCTCCTACACAGATCATTACATCGGCACCATGTTCGAGGGCGTGTCTGGTGAGGGTGACGGCATGCCCCGGACCAGTGGTAAGAAAGGACTGAAAGACGCCTAACCGTTGTTTTGCCAGGTCCTGAATCCTCGGCCATTCCTTCTCGACGGAGCCCCTTGCCGCATTGGGATTAACAATGAAGGCAAATCTTGTCTCGGGCACCTTTATCCTCCGGATAATCCCTCGATCGAGGCCATGACGTTACGGCCCAGAACCAGATGGTTATATCCCCCTTCCAGTATGGCAAAACATCCTCCGCTGCATCGATCCGCAGCCTCTCTGGATCTTGTTGTCTCTTCTGAGCCGTTCAAGGCCTATAGCCATATTGTTGAAATAACAGAATCCCCAAGAGCCAAGATCATTAATAGCCGGCGAATTCCTCGAACTCCTCCTCTCCCAACTCGATGCTCCAGGGATCGCCGAGATGCAACAGGTCCTTTATCTTTTCCTTCTCTGCGTCGGCTTCCGCCCTGCTGCTAAAGAAACCAACCCTTAGCCTCGTCCACGCCTTTCCTTTGATCGTGGCCTGGGTGAGGTATGCCGAGTGCCCATCTTTAATAAGTTTGATGGTGATGGGGACAATCTCTTTATGCTTTGAAATGGAAATCACATTGACTACCCAACGCATCTTCTGTCTCTTCTCCAGGTTCTCCTCCACGTCATGATGGCCGATCATCCTTAGCTTCAATCCCTCCGTTAGGGCCTTTTCCACCACATCTTCTTCCGTTTTTAGACCGCCCAGCGTATCCATGTTGTACCGATAGAGGATAGGCCATTTGAGCTTGTTTCCGTAAACCTCCTCTCTGCAGGCTACATCGTAGAGACTCTCGCCTTTTTTCACGATATAATATCTCCCCGTTTCCATTTCGGGGATGTCTTTAGCAACGGCAATCTTACCCTCTTCTGCCTCCTCTGTCGGGATTTCACCTTTATCTTGTTCTCGTGGGACCGGGGCCTCCTGCTTTTCAAGCTCTTGCACTTCCACCGGCTTGACGATTTTGATCCTTTGGGGTTTTTGAGGTGGGTGCAGTGGGGGCTCTTCCTTTGAGCACGCTGCGGTCCCCAAAAGACACATCAGGCATATAGTAAGCATGGCGGTAACCTTCCTCATCACATACTCCGGTCACTTTGTACGCTTGTCTTCACAAACCCGGCCCCTACCTGGAAAGGTCAGCCAGTTTGTGGCAGAAAATTTATTGCAGGACATTACAGCCTTAAGATGAACAATAAACAGAAGTCTATTCCACTGGCAGAATACACGAGAATAGCCCTATTTTACATCGATATTTCACGGTAACGCAAATTTTTCTTGACCCAATGCCGCTTTTTGCTCTTATAATAAGCAATTAAAGAGGCAACAATATGCACAGGAAGAACAGGCTAGTTAAAGGGGATTTTCCTGCATATCCTCATCCGTTAAAACCATTGAATGCCATGAAAGGAAAGGCACAAGAGGCCCTTGCGGATCTCATTGACATGCGCGATCCGGAAAGCGTACGTGAGGAGCTGCGAAGCATCCTGGGCATGATGTCCTGCGAACCATTCTGTCAGGTGATTGAACAGGCCTATACAGACACGATACGCCTCTTCAACGGCGAGTATCCAGGCTATAGGCGGTGCACCACCCCATACCACGATCTCAAGCACACCACAGACACCATCCTCGCTATGGCGCGGCTCATGCACGGAGCAATCCTCGAGGGACAATTGCTTACAGGCCCTCAGGTATCCCTGGGGCTCATCTGTGCTCTCATGCACGATACCGGCTACATCCAAAAAGAGGAGGATACCAAGGGAACAGGAGCTAAATATACCGGCTCCGACACAATCCGAAGCATCGAGTTTATGGGGGCCTACTTGACAGACCGTGGGCTCATAACGGAACAGTTCGCCCCCTATGCCGATATCCTTATCTGCACGAGCCTGGAGACGAGCGTAGATGAGCTCTCCTTTCCATCACCAGCTGTGGAGTTCCTATGCAAGCTCCTGGGGACCGCCGACCTCATGGCACAGATGGCCGACCGCATCTACATCGAGAAGCTCCTCCATCTCTACGAGGAATTTCGGGAGGCTGAGGTGGCCGGCTACTGCGACGAGCTCGATCTTCTCAAGAAGACCAAGGACTTCTACGAGATGGTCAAGCGGAGATTTAGAGGAGAATTCAATGGGGTGTGTGACTACGTTCAGCGCCACTTCAAGGAACGCTGGGGGATCGATAGAAATCTCTACATAGAGGCAATAGAAGCCAACATAGGCTACCTCACGTACATACTCGAGAACCATGAGAGAAACTACCGCAACCACCTGAGGCGGGAAAATGTGGTGCGGAGCGTGAAAAGGAAGCGGTGACAGAGGGTTACTAGGAGATCATAGAAAAAAAGCCCCTCTTTTTACGGGATTCATCGAACCAACCAGGATTTTCATGGAGCACCCCTATGGAATAAAAAAGGAGCCGCCTTTCTTTGTGATAATGCCCTCTTTTTGGAGTTGTTCGAGATTTCGTCTCACCGCCTCCGCAGTAAATCGGGCATTGCGGGACAGATCGCACTCGGAGATGCGCTCATCTCTCAGCAGGGCTTTGAGGATTGCGCCCCTGATCTGCCTGTTGGAGCCCTCGAATCGTCCCTGCCTTTGGTAAAGGGCGCT
>CAYPNL010000262.1:0-5731 GCA_964412045.1 uncultured Desulfobacteraceae bacterium | reverse complement strand
CGTGTGCCCTGATGTATCAGGGCACGCTGAGGCCCCCTATTGAAAGGCATGGTAAAAGAAAAGACACCCCTATGCCCATGCGTCTCACCAACGGCGCCTCTTGTGCCTCGAGCAAAGGCCGGGATTCGTTTTCAAAAGGCTAAAGTGTTACGATTTTATCAACCTTATCTGACCATAAACAAGACATTTCAATAGCACAGGAGATATTGTAGCCCCATAAGAAAGGCTAGTAAAAGAATAATTCTCTAATCTTAGTGCCTTGGTGCGTTAGTGGCTGAATAGTTAGGGAGAATAGACACATGATTGAGCGCTACACACTTCCGAGGATGGGAACGATCTGGGAGCCCCGGTACCGGTTCCAGAAGTGGCTTGAGGTCGAGCTCTGCGTATGCGAGGCCATGGCAAACGCGGGGATGATCCCGGCCCAGTCAGTTGAAACGATCAAGGAGAGGGCCGCCTTTTCCGTTGAGAGGATCGATGAGATCGAGAAAGAGGTAAAGCACGATGTCATAGCCTTTTTAACGAATTTGGAGGAGAGCGTTGGCCCTGATGCCCGTTACATCCACTTAGGCCTCACCTCATCGGATATCCTGGATACAGCGCTCGCCCTCCAGCTCAAGGAGGCGATGCTGATCATCATTGAAGACCTCCAGGGTCTTCTGGATGTCCTGAAGCGGCGGGCCTTTGAGCATAAGAACACGGCAATGATCGGGCGCTCCCATGGAATCCACGCTGAACCTACTACCTTTGGCCTCAAGCTCGCCCTCTGGCATAGCGAGATGAGGCGAAATCTGGCACGGCTCGAGCAGGCCCTGGAGGTGATCAGCTACGGGAAGATATCAGGGGCTGTGGGAACCTTTGCCAATATTCCCCCACGGATCGAGGAGCATGCCTGTGCTCACCTGGGCTTAAAGCCGGCGGAGATATCCACCCAGGTAATTCAAAGGGATCGACACGCACAATACTTTACCTCTCTGGGCATTCTCGCCGGCTCTATTGAGAAGATCGCGCTGGAGATACGGCACCTCCAAAGGACCGAGGTGGGAGAGGTGGAAGAGGCATTCGCGCCCGGGCAAAAAGGTTCATCGGCCATGCCGCACAAGAAGAACCCCGTCGGTTCCGAGAACCTCTCAGGCCTTGCCCGGCTTGTGCGGTCGAATTGCATTGCAGCCATGGAGAATATCCCCCTGTGGCACGAGCGCGATATCAGCCATTCCTCTGTGGAACGAGTGATCGCGCCGGATAGCACCATCCTCATCGATTACATGCTGAATCGGTTGACAAGGATTATAGAAAATCTCGTGGTGCACGAGGATGCAATGGCTGCAAACCTCAACAGGCTGAAGGGACTGATCTTTTCGCAACAGGTTCTGTTAGCCCTCATCGCCAAGGGGTGTGCGCGCCAGGAGGCCTATGTTCTCACCCAAAGGATCTCGCTTGAGGCATGGAATACAGGACACAGTTTCAAGCAGCTCCTTTTAGATGATCCTGCCATTCGGAACTACCTTGACGAGCCTGAGATAGAGGAGTTATTTTCCTTGGGCTATCACCTCAAGCACGTGGAGGAGATCTTTGCACGGGTGTTTGGACGGTAGAGTCGTTGCGCTCATTTCTCCGGCGTGCCTTGCCCTCGCCTTTGCCCTTGTATCGGCCTTCAGTGCAATCAGGGCTGCACACGGGAGGCTTTCCGGCACAGGGTATGCCTCATTGCTTCAATGCGCAGCCCTGCTGGGGATCATAGTTCCGGCGCCTGGCATCGCCTTGGCTCATGCACAAGGGGATTCCGTCATGGGACAGATACCCTCTGAGAATCATGCTGAAGGCCTTATACCTGATCATTTCCTGTATCTCTCGCCCCAAAACCCAGTCCGGGCGCTCCTGGTTGAGAAAGCCTCCCAGAAAGCCTACCTTTACCGAAGCACCGATCTCTCCCGTCCCTTTCGGACCTATCCCTGTTCGACTGGGGAGAGGAGCGGGCCGAAAAGCGCACAAAACGATAAGAAAACGCCCGAGGGCATCTATTATGTGACCAATTCATTCAAGGAGCAGGAGCTGACATCGATATATGGAGTCCGCGCCTTTCCGATCGACTACCCAAATCCCATAGATCGGGAATTGGGGAGGACGGGCTATGGGATATGGATTCACGGCACCAACCAGCCTCTCAAGCCGCGGGACACCAACGGCTGCGTTGTGTTGAGGAACGAGGATATTCTTGATCTATCTCAATATATTCATGAGGGGCAAACGCCGATCATCATAACCCAGAAGATCAACTTCGCTGAGGAGGAGCGACTGGAGAGGGAAGGAGCGGAGCTCAAGAAATTGGTCATGGAGTGGCTTAAGCCCTTGAGAGAGAGCCGGGTTGAGCAGTCTACGCCTGTTTACGCGAAGGATTTCATGGCCCCAAAAAAAGATTGGCATCAGTGGAGCGCCCATAAGAAGCGCTTGAGCGAGACGTATGGCGCCATGGGCAGAGAGATAGACGGCCTCCAGATAGTGCGGGAAAACGGCGTTGTCTTAGCCAGGTTTATACAGACCTATAGATCCGATGGATCATTCATCAAGGGCGTGAAGAGATTATATCTCACGAAGAAGAGCTCCGAATGGAAGGTTGCCTATGAGTTCTTCACCAAAAAAACAAAGTTCCCGGCCAAGGCTTCCGCTGAGGTTGCGACCAGGATGGAGGCATCATCCATTGAACGGTTGATAACCAGCTGGAAAGAGGCCTGGCAGGAAAAGGATATCGAGGGATACATGGCTGCCTATGCTGAGGATTTTCGCTCAGGCGGCCTCGATAAAGACGGGTGGAGAAGGCATAAGGCCGAGCTCAACGGGAAATACTGCAGGATACGCGTTGAGGTTCGCGATCTCAGGATACAGCTCCTGTCGTCTGCGAGGGCAATCGCGCGCTTCTACCAGGAATATAGCTCTGATAGGCACCATGATTATGGAAGAAAAACGCTCCAAATCGTGAAGAGGGATGAAAAATGGAGGATCAAGAGCGAGACGTGGGTTCCGTTACAAGGCGGAAAAGCGAGGTAAAGGGACGCTCCAAGAGAGACGACCGCCTCACCATCATGATCTTTAAGAGGGTGGGAAAGTTGAGGACCACGAAGGTATCCGTGCGGCTACTCATAGGCGCATCCCTTTTTCTTCTCTGCTATATCGTGGCGACGATTTTTCTGACCAATGCCTACTTCTCTAGATCGAGGACCGCCACGATGCAGGCAGACACTATTGCTACGCTCACCGGCGAGCTTGCCAAGACACGGGAGGACCTTGAGAGATCCAGACAACATATCGTCCTGCTGAGCGAGTACCTCAAGGAGGAGAAGGAACAAACTCCTGAACCAATGGCCACGGTTGACTACACTGAATCCTCAAAGGCGGTGGATATCACTGACCTCAGGGTGAAGAGGGACCGTTCCGAGCTTCAGGTGAATTTTAACATCGTCAATAATCAGCCGCACGAGGAACCTATCGGCGGGTATATCTTTGTGCTTGCGAGGTTAAAAGGCTCTGAGGATCCAGCGACCTGGGTTTATCCAAACGCCACGCTCAAAAACGGCAAGCCCATTGACTATAAAGATGGACACCGTTTCTTTATCCAGAGATTCAGAACAGTCACCGGGAATTATACCCTGAATAAGGAGATCGATGACCCGCTCATCCTGGAGATACTGGTCTACGATAGAAATGGAGGGTTGATCCTCAAGAAGGTGGTCGAGGCATAGCGTGGATCAATGCCCTGAGATCAGGAGGCGAGCTCGAGGATTAGGATGTCGGCTCGGGGATCAGATCGTTTCACGATGACGGTTATCTGCTCTCCCGGCGATAATTCCCGCATGCTTACCAAGGGAAGCTCGGCAACGAAAAGCAGGTCCATGAGTATCACGAGGTACTTGGATCTTAGTTTTTGAAACACAAGGGCCGGGAACCTCTCGCCGATCCTTTCGGCAAGATACCTGAGAACCCAGTACCTGATCTGGTTCCTCTTCATGACCGCGATATCCTTCAAGGTCTGCTGAACCGCTATGCCCATCTCCTTGATCCTTGGTTCGGCATACACCGGTTTTTTCGATGTGAACCCGGAGAGGATTTGTCTCTGGACGAGCAGGTCCATGTATCTTCGTAACGGTGAGGTTGCATTGGTATACGCATCGACCCCTATGCCGCTGTGGGGTTGCGGCGCCGTATCTATGGAGAGAGGGCGAATTTTCCGTCGTTGCTGAAATACGTAGTAGATATACTGCGATCCGTCAAAGGACAGCCTTTCTTGGGGGGGTTCCTGTCCGCGATACAGGATAGGTACGCCTGTTTCGGCGGCAAACCTCGCCGCGAGCCAATTATAGAGAATCATGCATTCGGACACCATGACCCTCGCGGGGCTGTCTTGATCTATCAGCGCAACCCGTGGGCATGATCGGCCATCAAAGGTGAAGTTGATCTCCGGAAGGGGGATGAGCATTGCCCCATTCATGGCCCGCTTTTGCCTGAGTGCCTGACTGAGCTGATACAAGGCCACAAGGAGGGGGTCTTCCAGATACATCTCGTTGACCTCATCGTAGGTACGCTGTTTTTCTACCCTCACAACCGTACGGGAAAAACGATAGCCGACAAGATCCAAGTTTGTATCGAAATCGCAAAAAAGCGTGACAGCCGGTCTCTCGGCATCCTTCACCAGGCTTAAGGCATTATTTGAGAGCTTCGGGGGGAGCATGGGAATCTGGTTCAGCGGGAGGTATATGGAACTTGCCCGGGCAAAGGCCTCACTGTCTAACGGGCTGTCAGGCTTGATAAAGGGGGTCACGTCGGTGATGTGGATACCGAGCCTGTAGCCTTTATCGATGGGCTCCAGGCTCAAGGCATCGTCGAAGTCCCGGGTAAAAGAACCGTCAATGGTAAAGATAGGCAGACCGGTCAAGTCTTCCCGGTCCGAGAAATCCGGCTCCCCCTGCGCGATTCTCTCCGCCTCTTCGAGGACAGATTCTGTGAATTCGGTTCGTATGTGAAGCCTGTGGAGATCGAGATTCTCATCCTCATCCCATCCCTTGAGGGTCACGAGCAGGTTGCGGGCCTGAGCAATATCCTTTATCCCAGCTCGTGAAAGCATCTCCTTGCCCAGCTTAACCTCAGGTGCATCCTCTCCATAGAGGGCAAGTTGGGTGAGCACTTTAACAATATGTTCCCTCAGCAACGGGTCCCCGGGGGTTCTTCCGTTGATCAACTCCTTGAGGAACCACCCGCCTTGCGAGATTTCCTGTTCCCGTTGCTCAGCCGCCTCTATGGCCTTTGTTAGCTGCTCCACTTTTTCGGGAGTGTGCGGGACAAAGCAGTCGTCTTTGAGTTTATAGTATATCCTGTCTGCAAACAGGGCCCTTACCAGTGCAGAGATATGGTCGTCAGTGATCTGGGTGCTGAAGGCAAGCTCGGCCAGGTCAGCAAAGGAGAATGCCTCATTCTCCTCATGGGTGAGCTCCCAAAGCTCATGAACGGAGACCCTTTCCATAAGCTCAAGGCGCTTTTTTTCAATCGCCTTCAGCTCCTTCACCAAATCCTCCCTGGATCTTGTGAGGGGCAAGGAGATCGATGAGACAAAGAGCGCTCTTTTGGGGGAGATGCTCGCCTCGTGGTTCGAGGAGGTTAGTAGCTGGAGCTTGCTTGCTTTGTCCTTGAGGCATACGGCGGTGACAATCTTCCTCTGGTCGATGTATTCGACAATCCTTCC
>CAYPNL010000261.1:0-7169 GCA_964412045.1 uncultured Desulfobacteraceae bacterium | reverse complement strand
CTTACTGCCATCTCCAGTTCGATACCGTGCAGACGATACTTCACAGGGAACGCGGTGGAAATCATCGTCTGCCCCCCATCCTCTACCCGCAGCTTCTGGGGCTGAGCATGGGTATAGAGAGCCGTGTCCTTGGTTTGGGATTGAACCACATAGGGATAACCTCAATTGAAAAATTCCTGCAGGCGTAAGCTAGATCTTGGTCAGCACGTAGTTGAATCCGGGATCTATATCTACCGGTTCCGGCAAGAGATATATCCTTAGAGCATATACCCCGATTATAGGCATCCTCGCTCCGGTTGGCAGGGTGTCGAGCCATCTCATGAAGGCCTCGCGTATTGTTCACTATGATCTGGCCCTGGGCCACGAGATAGAGGGGAAGGAATGGCGAAAGACGTAATCGGTGCAGTCATGGTTGTGGGCGGCGGTATCGGCGGAATGCAAGCCGCCCTTGATTTGGCTGATTCCGGATTTTATGTCTATCTCGTGGAGCGGTTATCCAGCATCGGCGGTAGAATGGCGCAGCTTGACAAGACCTTCCCCACCAATGACTGCTCTATGTGCATCATGTCGCCAAAGCTTGTAGAATGCGGCCGGCATCTGAATATCGAGATATTTACCCTCTCTCAGGTAGAGCACATAGAAGGAGAAGAGGGAAACTTTCAGGTCAGGATACACCAGAAGGCACGCTATATTGATCCCGATAAATGCACAGGATGCGGAGATTGTGCCCAGGCATGCCCTGTGAGCCTGCCGGATGAGTTTAATGAACGGCTTAATTCGCGGGCAGCAACGTACCTGACATATCCACAAAGTGTTCCACGGGTATATGCCATTGACAAATTAAACCGCCCCCCCTGCATCTCAGCCTGTCCTGCCAATATCAATGTCCAGGGCTATGTTGCCATGATACGGCAAGGAAAATACAAAGAGGCCGTCGAGATCATCATGAAAGACATGCCCCTGCCAGGTATTCTGGGAAGGGTATGTGTGCGGTTCTGTGAAAAACAATGCCGCAGGGCACAGGTCGATGAGCCGGTATCCATAAAAGAGCTGAAGCGATTTGCTGCTGACCAGGTGGACCTCCTCTCCCTTCCAGTCCCGGATATAACCTTCAAAGATGAAAAGGTTGCCGTCATAGGATCAGGCCCGAGCGGGCTTGCCTCTGCCTATTTTCTCGCACTTGACGGATATAGGTCCACCATATTTGAGGCCTTAGATGTAGAAGGAGGTATGCTTGCAGTCGGCATCCCGGAATTTCGTCTTCCAAGAGATATCCTCAAAACCGAGATTGAGAATATAAAAAGGTTTGGCGTTGACATAAAGACAAACTCCCCCATAGGAAAAGGGAGAACTATAGATGACCTTTTTGATAAAGAAGGCTTCAAGGCAGTCTATATTGCAACAGGCGCCCATAAAGGCATGAAGCTGAATATTCCGGGAGAAGACGACTATCCTACCTTCTCCCAGTGCGCCCCCTGGCTCAGGGAGGTAAACCTGGGAACTATCAAAGAGATCAAGGGAAAGGTTATCATCCTTGGTGGAGGAAACGCTGCCATTGATGCTGCCAGGGTTTCAGTAAGGTTAGGCGCTGATGAGGTCCACATCGTTTACAGAAGAACCCGGAACGAGATGCCGGCAGATCCCTTTGAGACTGAAGAGGCCTTACTGGAAGGTATTACACTCCATATCCTTGTCACCCCCAAAAAGGTTGTCGGAGAAAACGGCGTGCTCAAGGGCCTTAAGTGCCTTAAAAATGAACTGGGAGAGCCTGACAGCTCCGGAAGAAGAAGACCTGTTGCAATAGAAGGATCAGAGTTCTTTATCCCTGCAGATCACATTATTGCTGCCATAGGACAGAGCCTGGATACGTCATTTGCTGACGGCACTCAAGACATGGAATTCTCTGACCATGATCTCGTAACGGTCAACCCGGATACCCTTGAGACAAAAAAGAAGGGAGTCTTTGCAGGCGGTGATGTGGTCACCGGCCCGAGCACGGTTATCGAGGCAATAGCCCATGGAAAAAAAGCAGCTGCCTCTATTTCAGCATATCTGCAAGGAAAGGAGATCCCATTATCGTTCCGGCAAGACTCTGCTCAGGATAGAGAGAAGCTCTATAAAGATATTGATCCGGATGAACCTAAAATTGCCAGGGCCACAATACCCACACTCGAAGTTACAAAAAGAATCCATACCTTTCAAGAAGCCAACCTTGCTATGGATGCTGACACAGCAACCAGAGAGGCAAGCCGATGTCTTGACTGCGGTGTATGCTGTGAGTGTTTTCAATGTGTGGAGGCATGCAAGGCAGAGGCCATCGATCACACGATGACCGACAGGTGGTTGGATATTGCTGTAGGTTCGGTTATCCTGGCGCCTGGGTTTGAACCCTATGATCCAGCTCTTAATGACACCTATCACTCTGGCGATTTTCCCAATGTTGTTACCAGCCTGGAATTCGAGCGCATCCTCTCTGCATCCGGGCCCTATCAGGGTCATCTCGTACGCCCCTCTGATAACAAGGAGCCGAAAAAAATTGCATGGATACAGTGTGTGGGGTCAAGAAATACCCATATGGGGGATAAGGGATATTGTTCTGCCGTCTGCTGTACCTATGCCATAAAACAGGCCATGGTAGCCAAAGAACATGCTTCTGAACAGCTCGATACTGCTATTTTCTTTATTGATATCAGGACATATGGAAAAGATTTTGAGAAATTTTTCAATCGGGCCAAGAAGGATGTAGGCGTCAGATTTATAAAATCAAGGATAAATACCATTGTGCCAGGGGAAGAAGAAGGAAATCTCACAATCAGGTATACAGACGAGGCGGGGAGGCTTATTCACGAAGAATTTGACATAGTTGTGCTATCTGTAGGTCTTGATATCCCCCAAGAGTCAATGGCCCTGGCTCAAAGAATGGGTGTTGAACTCAATACGTATAATTTTGTCAGCACCAAAACCTTTGAGCCTGTTCGAACAACAAGAGATGGAATCTATGTTTGCGGTGTCTTTCAAGGGCCCAAGGACGTACCTGAAACTGTAATGCAGGCAAGTGCATCGGCTGCTGCAGCCTCAAGGCTTTTAGCAGGCCACAGGCATACACTCACGAAAGAGAAAGAATATCCAGAGGAAATTGATATAACCGGTCAGGAGCCCCGTATCGGGGTATTCGTCTGTCATTGCGGAATAAATATCGGGGGGGTAGTGAACGTTCCAGCGGTTACCGAGTATGCATCCACATTACCGCATGTTGTCGTCGCAGATGAGAATCTTTTTACCTGCTCACAGGATACCCAGGACAGAATAAAGGACAGAATAAAGGAGTTTAGATTAAACAGGGTGGTTGTGGCCTCGTGCTCTGCAAGGACACATGAACCCCTGTTTCAGGATACTATCAGGGAGGCAGGCCTCAACCCCTACCTTTTCAGTATGGCCAATATCAGAGATCAGGACTCCTGGGTGCATCAATTTGACAAAGAGGGCGCAACGAAAAAGGCAAAAGACCTGGTAAGAATGGCGGTGGCCAATGCCGCAGAACTTTCTCCTCTTTACAGGAAAAAATTGCCCCTCATCAAACGGGCACTTATCATTGGCGGTGGTATTGCCGGTATGACAGTAGCATTAAATATAGCCCAACAGGGATTTGAAGTGGTTCTGGTTGAAATAGAAAAAGAGCTGGGAGGTATGGGCAGAAAAATACATAGAACCATACAGGGCGAAAATGTCCGGGAATTTGTAGATGATTTAATTGAAAAGGTTACTCATAATGAAAAGATAGAGGTTATTACACAGGCTCTTGTTGTCAATTTTTCCGGCACCAAGGGAAATTTTAAAACAGCGCTGACCGTAGGGCCTGCCATGTATCCCAGGGAAATAGATCACGGGGCGCTCATTGTAGCTACCGGTGCCCGTGAGTATACGCCTAAGGAATATCTGTATGGAGAATCCGATAACGTCAAAACCCAAGTAGAACTAGAGGATATTCTATCGGCAGAAGAAAACAGGATCAAAGATTGGAAAAACGTGGTTATGATCCAGTGTGTCGGCTCTCGAAACCAGGAGAATCCTAATTGTAGCCGTGTCTGTTGCCAGCAGGCCATAAAAAATGCCATTGCCATAAAAGAGATTGATCCGGAGATCAATATTTTTATACTCCACAAGGATATTAGGACCTATGGGTTTTTAGAAGATTATTATCGGAAGGCACGGGAAATGGGTATTCACTTTGTGAGATTCAAAGAGGATGAAGAGCCCACCGTTGAACAGTCAGAAGGAAGAATTCAAGTCACCGTGAACGACCTGACCCTGGGAAGAGAGATAACAGTCAACCCTGACCAGGTCATCTTAAGTGCGGGAGTTCTGGCAGGAGACACAGAAGAACTGGCAAATATCCTCAAAGTTCCTTTAACGAGCGATCGTTTCTACTTAGAGGCCCATGTGAAGCTTCGTCCGGTTGAAACTCAGTCAGATGGTATTTTTATCTGCGGCACGGCCCATTCCCCGCGGTTAATTGATGAAAGCATCTCTCAGGCCCTTGCCGCCTCTTCACGGGCGTGTTGCCTGCTTTCACAGGATTCTATAGAGGTAGGCGGCGTGGTAGCCACAGTTGATCCTGATCTCTGCGCTGCATGCCTAATCTGCGTCAGGGTCTGTCCTTATGAGGTGCCGTTTATTAATGCAGATGGAGTTTCAGAGATTGATATTTCAAAATGTCATGGCTGCGGTGTATGTGCAGCTGAATGTCCGGCCAAGGCTATTACACTTTTGGATTTCGAAGATACTCAAATATTAGCGCAGATTGATGCATTGATGGAAGCAGGATGAACAGGGAAGAATTTAAGCCGATAATCGTTGCCTTTTGCTGTCACTTCTGAGGCTATGAAGCAGCGGACCTGGCAGGTACCATGCGCCTCTCATATCCTGTTAGCATCAGGATTATACGACTCCCCTGTACGGGCAAAGTAGATGTTATCCATCTGATGGAAGCCTTTCAAAAAGGTGCGGATGGCGTATATGTTGCAGGGTGCCTGGAGGGTGAGTGTCACTACCTCACAGGCAACCTAAGGGCTAAAAAGAGGGTAGAATATGCCAAAAAGCTTCTGGATGAGATCGGCGTGGGGGGGGAAAGGTTGGAGATGTATACTATAGCGGCCTCTGACGGTCCCCGATTTGCAGAGGTAGCCAGAGAGATGCACGAAAAGATAAAAGCTTTGGGCCCCAGTCCCATACGGGAAGCACTCCACAAGAAAAAGGCAGCGTAGCGAGAACATACTATAGAAGGTAGTGACCCATGATCGTAGCAGAAAGAAAACCAATAGAGGAAATTGTAGGATTTGTACAGCATTGCAAAAAGATACTCATTGTCGGATGTAACGAGTGCGTTACCGTCTGCTATGCCGGCGGCAAGAAAGAGGTCGGCATTCTGGCCTCGGCCCTGGCCATGGCCTTCATGAAAGAGGGGAAAGAGCTTGAGATCAAGGAGGTTACCCTGGAGCGCCAGTGCGACCCTGAGTACCTGGAGGAACTCCGGGGGTTCATAGATGAATATGAAGCGGTGATCTCCCTGGCCTGTGGCGCGGGAGTGCAATTTTTGGCCGAAAAATACCTGGAAACCCCCGTGTTTCCAGGGGTTAACACCCTTTTTATGGGCGTTACCGAGGAAAGGGGCGTGTGGTCCGAGCGCTGCCAGGGATGCGGTCAGTGCATCCTGGGGCAAACGGCCGGAATATGCCCTATCTCCCGATGCGCCAAGAGGCTCCTCAACGGTCCCTGCGGCGGCTCCACCAAGGGGAAATGCGAGATCAACCCGGAGCTCGACTGCGCCTGGCAGCTCATCATCGACCGGCTCAAGAAGCTGGATAGATTGGATGACTATGAAACGCTTATTTCCATCAAGGACTGGTCCACCGAACGAGCAGGCGGGCCGAGAAAACTGGTCAGGGAGGATCTACAACAATGAATACAAAGACCCCGAGCAGGCTGGAAAAGATACTCGCCTCAGCTCACCTGGCCGTTACCTCGGAGTGCGGCCCTCCACGAGGCAGCGATGGGGAGGCAATTACCAAAAAGGCGGAGATGATCAAGGATTACGTGGATGCTATCAACATCACCGACAATCAGACCTCCGTCACACGTCTCTGCAGCCTTGCTGCGTGCATTCGGCTTAAGCTGATGGGGCTCGAGCCCATACTGCAGATGGTTACCAGGGACAGAAACCGGATTGCCCTTCAGAGCGACATACTGGGCGCCGCATCCTTCGATATCTTCAATATTCTGTGTCTTTCGGGTGATCACCAGCAATTCGGCGACTCTCCGCAAGGACAGAATGTCTTTGATATCGATTCCATACAGCTGATCCAAACCGTGCGGCACATGCGGGACGAGGGGAAATTCCTGGGGGGAGACGATATAGCGAGACCGCCAAGGATGTTTGTCGGCGCCGCAGCAAACCCCTTTGCGGATCCCTTTGAGATCCGCGTTCGGCGCCTGGCCAAAAAGGTAGCGGCCGGGGTGGAGTTTATCCAGACGCAGTGTATCTACAACCTGGAGAAATTCGAGCTCTATATGAAACAGGCCCGGGAGCGCGGGCTGCACGAGCAGGTCTCTATCCTTGCCGGGGTCACACCATTCAAATCAGCAGGCATGGCCAAGTACATGAAGAATCGCGTTCCCGGGATGGACGTGCCCGATGAGGTAGTGGCGAGGATGAGCGGGGTTCCCAAGGAAAAGCAGCCCGAGGAGGGAATCAATATCTGCGTGGAGTCCATTCAACGGCTCAAGGAGGTGGAGGGGGTGCGGGGATTCCATATAATGGCCATCGAGTGGGAGGAGATGGTGCCGGAGATCGTAAAGCGTGCCGGCCTCTTCCCCAGGCCGACAATCGAATAAGGTCGCAATCACCCGGCTTCCTTGCGAGCCTTCTTTTTTGAGCTTTCAGCTCACTATTCACTAGAGCTGAGATACCGGTAACAATGTAGCTCTTTAAAACTACCGTAACACGTTAGCCTTTTGAAACGACCTGGTGTATGGGCATGGAGGTGTCTTTTTTCCCATCATACTCTCATAAAGACGAGTCGGGAGGCCGCTTCAAACGAGCGCACACGGACAAAGACCCTAGAAGACAATGACCAGGTGCTTGTGCGCATGGTTTGAAGCGGCACGCTGAT
>CAYPNL010000260.1:0-3691 GCA_964412045.1 uncultured Desulfobacteraceae bacterium | reverse complement strand
ATGATCGCCTTAGTAAGCTCTGCCGTCCTGTTTTTTACAACAACAAGCACATCAAAATCAGACCATTCGTGAAAATCCCCTCTCACCCTTGATCCGAAGGCGTAAACTGAATCAATACGGTCGGGAAACGTCTTTTTAAGCAGATTTGTGATTTCTTTAAGTACTTTTTCTTCATGTGGATACATTTTATACAGCTCCGCCCCTTGGGTTACATCTCCTGTAACCACATACCTCGTTGAAATTGCATTACAAATGAGACGACGAGAAGGCCTGCGAAATCAGGGGAGCTTACCACAAGGAAAGGATCTGATCCCGTGGTATTGCCCAGGCCCTGGATACCGTATCCGGTCCTTCTCCGCTCTCATCAAAGAGCACGACCACATCCCCGGGTTGAACCTCATTGTTCTGAAGCCCGGCCCTATCCCTGAAAGAATCCTTTATGCAAACCTTCAGACCCTTCTCCTCAATGATCTGATCCATGAGTTCCTTTACGGCCCGGGGACCGATGAAGATGATCGCTGTATGTCCCTTCTGGTCCAGCTCTTCCAATCTCCCGGCCAGTTGCCCCCTGACCTTCTCATATTCTTCTACCCTGGAGAGCACAAACCTCACGGCCAGGGCCGATTTCTTCTTGATTCCCCTGCGGGTGAGAAGGTAGACATAGGCCTCTTTGTGGGGATTGTTCCTGAAATTGCGGATCTTAACGAATCCTTTTTCAATGAGGCTGTTCAAGATATAGTTGACCCGGCCAAGGCTCACGCCGGCATGGCTTGCAAGCTGGCGCTGGTTGGAGATCTTCTCTTTGTGCAGAGCATCCAGAACGGCAAAGGTCTTATCAGAGAATTGCATGGTGCTTTCCTGTGCCAGGTTGTTCAGTGCTGAACAGGATTTTTATAACAACGGCCGAGGGTTGTCAAGGAATAACGGTGGGAGGGGCTGTCCGCCAGTCCGCCACAAGTACGGCGGGCAAGACTGACGTCGGATAAATCTGGAGCGTTGCCGGCTGCGCCAGATTCAATCCGCCGGAGGCGGACAAGGATTCCAGATTCCAGATTCCACATTTAACAGGGCACTGCGGGGCATTTGTTTATAGTATTCTCGGGGTTTGCTCATTGCCTGCTTTACTGTAAAGCCTGATACCTTCAATGAATTTGAAATCTTTAAGGTTGAAGGTAAGAAGTTCCATCCCACTGCAGATCGCAGTCGACGCGATCAGGGCATCGGGAATACACAGGCCATGACTTTTGGCATATTTTTCAATCAGACGTATTGCTGTTTCGGTAATTTGCTTGTCCAGATCAATGATTTCCAATTTCTCCAACCGATTCTTTATCTTGGACAATTCTCGTTTGTTCAGGGCCCCAAAATAGAGCTCCATTAAGGTAATGGCGCTCAATGCAATATTCTGAAATCCGATACGTCTGAGCAAACCGACTGCAGATGTGTCATTTTTGAATGCTTCGATAAAAATATCCGTATCACAGAGGATCATGGTTTCTGGTCCATGCTTTTTTTCGGATATCAACAAGTGAAACCGCTCTATCCTTCCACAGCCCAAAGAGCTCAGCCAGACTCTCTTTGCCTCTCTTGATAGGCTTTACGATCTTTTCACCCTCGCTTTTCTCAATCTCAACAAAGGGCAATTCTTTCAATAAATTGAATACAATAATCGCTTTATCCGGGTCTTTAATTTTAATTTGCAATCGAGTCACTGGATTTCTCCTTTATACGTTCTTGATAGAATACGATACCGGATCGACATCAAAATTGCAACTGTGTAAGTATGGAAAGGGGGACCGACCGTAAATAGTAAAATAACGTCTGTCTCGTCTGTTTGGTCTGTTTCGTTTATTTGGCCCCGGTTGAATCCCTGCGGGTGCTCCTTCGGAGCCCCCATGTTGAATAGCCCTACGGAATTTAACCCGTGTACCATCTTCCGGAGCTACCCCAGAGCAATGGACTTTGTATTGCACAGGGCAAGCCGGGCACAGCGGGGTAAAAATCCGCGGCGTAATGGGGGACATAGGTTCCAAAACGATTTCCGATTAGCGCCTTCGATGGGTTCAAGGTTCAATTCGGATAAACCGCGCCACTCCGCCACCAGTACGGCGGACAAGAAAAACGGCGGGTAAGCCCTCCAGAGGCGGGTAAATTTAGTCGGTTTGGTCGGTTTCGTCTTTGTGGTTGATATACCACTCGATCGTCTTTCGTAACCCGGTCTCAAAATTGGTCTTTGCCCTAAAACCAAATTCCGACAATGCCTTTGTTGTGTCCAGCATTCTACGCGGCTGCCCGTCAGGTTTGGAACTATCCCAAATGATTTGATCTTTGAAGCCTGTTATCTTCACAAGACGATCGACTAACTCTTTGATGGAGATCTCAAATCCGGCTCCGATATTGACGGGATCACTCTTGTTATATCGTTCCATAGCAAGGATAATTGCCTCAGCTGCATCCTCGACGTAGAAGAATTCTCGGGTCGCCGTGCCGGTACCCCAGACGACCACCTTTGGTGGTCTGCCGGGGTTCAGGGTTCGGGGTTCGGGGTTCAGGAATCGCGAATCGGAGATGCCGCAGTGGTTGAGGACTTCCAAAACTTCATCCTGTGGGGTATCAGGGTTGATAGCTAACCTCTTATCTCCAAGCTCCATCACACCATCCTTATTCCTTAAAAAATCATGAATAATGCCGGTAAAATCACCCTGCAAGAGGAGATTGGCAAGGTGGAACTTGCGGATGAGGGCCGGGATCACATGAGAGGACGTGAAGCTGAAGTTGTCTCCTGGGCCATAGAGATTCACCGGAAGAAGGAATATGGAATTAAAGCCGTATTGCTGACGGTAGGCCTGAGATTGCACGAGCATCATCTTTTTTGCCAGGCCATAGGGGGCGTTGGTCTCCTCAGGGTAGCCGTTCCACAGGTCGTCTTCCTGAAAGGGCACAGGGGTAACCTTCGGGTAGGCACAGATGGTGCCGAGGGCTACAAATTTTTCGATGCCCCGGAGATAGGCCTCATGCATCAACTGGATGCCCATGATGGCATTTTCATAGAAGAGCGAGGCAGGGTTTTCCTGATTGAATCCGATGCCTCCGACCTTTGCCGCAAGATGGATGACGATCTCAGGCTGCTGGTCCTCATACATGCGGCGGATGCCGTGGATATCTATGAGATTATAGTCGGGGAGATCGGCAATAGAGAGCGTGGTGTAACCCTGCTCGGTGAGCTTGCGGATCAGGTGCGTGCCGAGGAAGCCTTTGCCGCCGGTGATGGTGATACGTTTGGATCGGAACTCGGGATTCGGAACTCGGGATTCGGAAATCGTGAATCGGGAATCGTTATTCGTTATTTCCGTATCCTTATTCGATTTTCGGATATCGGATTTCGGCTTGTTGCTCATTCTTGCTTTTCCTTCTGCTTGGACAAATATCTAATATATCCATTTATGAGCTGAATTGCCCTGATGCAATCGGCCCGATACGCAGTAAACAGCTCATTGTCTATATATCCCTCATCCTGACAAATAATCAAATGATCAACCAGTTCATAAAGGGATCCTCTGCTTTGCCTGCAGAATTGGTAACACGTTAGCCCTTTGAAACTACCTGGTGAATGGGCATAGGGGTGTCTTTTCTTTTACCATGCCCTAAATGTAATGCTTCGGCAGGCCCCAATACATCAGGGCACCGACCG
>CAYPNL010000259.1:0-6703 GCA_964412045.1 uncultured Desulfobacteraceae bacterium | reverse complement strand
ACCAATGAGGTGGGTCAGAAATCCGGTAAAAAATGCGCCCGCACCAAGGGCAATTACCGAGAGATCAAAGACGATCCATAGGCCGAAGGCAAAGTAGTGGTTCATATTCGTCTGGTTCAAACCCTTCCAGAAGACCAGGAACGCAGACAGCACACCCCATGCGATCAGCGCCAGCCATAGGACCGACCACGACGCGAATGTCCGCAACGAGCATCTCTGAACACCATTGGGGATCAAAGCCAAATCCATATCGTTCCTCCAGCTAATGACGGAGTGTTGGAGTATTGGTTACGCCTTAAACAGCGTTTAAGCTTCTCCGTTGCTCCATCACTGCATTACTCCAACCCTCCATTACTCCATTACTCCAACCGCGAGCGGAGCGAACTAAACTCCCCTGTCAGATAGTTATCTGCCATGCGCCTCACCCAGTCCTTGGTGCTGAGGTAGTACACCTTTGGTTCGGTGCCGAGCCTCTCCAGGAGCCTGAATGCATAAGGGGTCTTAACGAGCGACGAAACCTTGTGTTCCGGGTTATTAAGATCGCCAAAGGTAATGGCCCTTGTGGGGCAGGCCTCGACACAGGCGGGAATGTATTCATCCTCCCTGAGATCCCTCCTGCCCTCTGCATATGCCATGGTCTTGGCCCTCATGAGCCTGTGGTGGCAAAAGGTACACTTCTCCACCACCCCTCTCATTCTCGGACTAACCTCCGGCGAGAGATACCGATCCATGCCGTCTGGGAAGGTAGGGTCATACCAGTTAAAGTCCCGTGCGTGGTAGGGGCACGCGGCCATACAGTACCTGCATCCTACACACCTCGTGTAGATCTGGCTTATGATGCCGGTGTTCGGATCCCTTCTGGTCGCGGTTGCCGGGCACACGGGCACACACGGCGGATTGTCGCACTGCATGCACGGCCGCGGGAGGTACATGACCTCGGTATCCGGAAACCCTTTCCCATTGGTAATCTGGTAAATCTTGAGCCAATTTATATTCCTCGTCTTATCCGATTCATCATGGAGCACGGAGACATTATTCTCAGACGAGCAGGCAACCACGCATGCGCCGCATCCGATACATCTATCCAGGTCAATGACCATCCCATATCGAGTGCCCTTGGAATTGTCTTTGCGTTTCATAATCGATCCTTTGTCCGGTGAAGCTCCTCCTTGTCAACAAGACACAGTACGCAACCGCGAGCCGACGTTATACCTTAATCACCGTCACCCTCGTATTCCACCAGATTGGTTGCCCGCTCAAGGGATCCTCGACCCTCTCGATTATCTCATAGGGATTGGCACCCTTTCCTTTGAGATACCTGTCATAGGCAGTGTGCCCAAGGCCCACGGGCATAAAGACAATGCCCGGCATAGCGCCCTCAAAGAGGTGAATCCTCGCCTTGAGTTCTCCGCGCCGGGAACGGAGCATGACCCTCGAGCCTTCCAAAAGGCCATATTCAGCCGCGGTCTTTGGGTTCACCTCCACGAAGAGATCGTCTCCCTTGAGCTGATAGTCAAACAGGGTTTTATTTAAAAACGGCGTGTTTCCTATCCACCCACTCGCCAGGTTGATTAATTCAGTGGGGAAAAGAAGCAGGGGATATCTCTCCTTATCCGCCCCTGATTGCGTCTCCTCGTAGTGGGGCATGTATACCTCATCCCCACGCGCGGCTACTCCCATCCCTTCTAAGGTATCGCCAAGGGACTCGCCTTTCGAGCTGTCCTTGATCGCCGCCTCGATAGAGGAGGAGTAAAACTCGAATCTCCCGCTGGGCGTTCGAAAGATCTGCTCCCAACGACCGTATGAATGCGATGGCATATACCAGCATCCGCCCGTCTTGAGGTCCTCCCACATGGATGGGAAGGATAAAGGGGCTTTGCCCTGGGCTTGGCCCTTGTCCAATTGCTTCCAAACCGGCACTGATCCTCCCAGAGAGCTCTGGCCTGCACCTGAATCAAAAAGTCCCTTGGCCCTCTGCTTCACTGCCTCTTCGAAGTTGGTCCACTGAAAGGAATCCGCAACAGAGCCCCCGATCTTTTGAGCCACGGCAATAATCACATCGCCACTGTGTCTCGTCATATAGAGCGGTCCCACCACCGGACGCGAAAGCGCATATAGGGGATACTGAATCCCGGTCGGCCAGACGATATCGGTCATCTTCTCGAGATGGGTATGATCGGGCAGTATCATGTCTGCCATAAGCGATGTCTCATCCCTAAACGGAGAGAGGCTCACGATAAAGGGTACCGCCTTCAGGGCCTCAGCGAAATCTCGGCTATCCGGGACAGTATGGATCGGATTTGCAGAGCATACGAGAAGGGTGTCGATCTGCGAGCCGGAGCCTACCGACTCTGAAAAATGGTGAATAAGGCTTGTGGCAAAGGGATATCGCGGGCTTCCCGCATAATCTATCCTCGGTTTTTTGAGCCCATCCGTTGCCACTGAATCACGTTCCACCTCCGGCCATGCGGACAGAGGCAGCGTATCTGGTGCCAGCACCCCTCCCTTCTGGTTAATCCTCCCGCGCAACGCGTTGAGGGCATGCACGGCCATGTGCTCATAGAGACCTCCGGGCAACTGGCCCTTCCCCCTTCCGGCTATGGCAATGGGGGCCTTTGCCGCCGCAAATCGCCTAGCGACCTGGACGATGAGCCCCTTCTCGACCCCGGTAATGCTCTCCACATCCTGGGGAGCGTATTGCTCCAGCAGCAGGTTCGAGAACCCTTTGTGCGCAACCCCTTTCGCCCCAACCCAATCCTTAAAACCGAGGCTGTGATTCTCTATGAATTCCTTATGGCAGAGCCTCTCTTTTACCAGCACATGGGCAATGCCTAAGGCGAGGGCTGCCTCTGTTCCCGGAAATGGGGCGACCCAGAGATCGGCCTTCATGGCGGTAGCCGAAGCCTTCGGATCGATCTGAACCACAAAGGTCCTCTCCTTGGGACCCCGTGAAACCCACTCTCCCCAGGCATGGAGCATCCTCCCGGGAGCTCCCCAGCCGTCGAGCAGCCCACAGCCAAAGCTCAGGACGAAATCGGAATTCTCCAGATCGAGCGCCACCGGTCCGTTTGTACCCTGCATGAGGAGCTGAGCCGTGGCAGAGGTATCTTCCTGCCCTGTAAGAGCTATGTAATTCGGGCTTCCTATAGCATCGAGCAGCCTTCTGGTAAGCAAGGCCATAGTTGATCGGGACTGGTTTCCATCTATCGCCGCCAATCTCTCAGGGTTGCCGCTTTGCCGCAATCCCCTGATCCTCGCGCTCAGTGTATGGATGGCTTCTGTCCAGGAAATCTCCTTCCACGTATTGGATCCCCGAGGCCCGACCCTCTTCATGGGCGACTTCCACCGGATGCCTTCATTGTAGAGGATCTGCTGGCCCGCCATACCGAGCGGGCATATTCCCCCTCGATTTACCGGGTAGTCCTGTCTTCCCTCGATCTTGACCACCCTGTCGCCGACCTTTCTTACCGTGATGCCGCATGCGCCTGGGCAGAGCGTGCATACGGTGTCTACATGGGAGATCCTTCCCCTGGCCGGTATCGGCACCCATGACCAATTTTGGGTCCATATGGCAATATCATCGATAAGCTTCCAGGGAAGGGGCGAAAGCAGCGTTCCTCCGACTCCTCCTGCAACGAATTTGACAAAATTCCTTCTATCTAACTCCATGTCCTCAACCCTATTTATGGCATACAAAGCAGGCGTTGTGACTTTCCTTGCCCCTTTTCTGGTGGCAATCGGCGCAATCATCCATCTTCATGCGGTCCCATGGATTCTTCTTGTATCCCAGGATGTTTCTCCCCCAGATATCAATACTGTACCGGCTGATCCTGTTCACCTTGTAGTCCGGCATGGCATCTCTGGTGCTGAAATCACCGTGGCAGACCGTACATTCCATGTTGCCCATCTTTACATGGGCGATGTGGGGAAAATAGACGCAGTCGGGCTGGCGTGAGTACACGAGCCACGGGATCTCCTTGAAGGGCTTCACGTATTCGGTGAGAAGCTTTCTCTCTTCTGGATCATCGCTCAAGGGGGATTCCGGATCCTCATGGCATTCCATACACTTTTCGAGCTTAGGGATGCCGGAAAAACGACCATCCTCATGGAAGTAGTGGCATTCCTCGCATTCCAGGCCAACGCCTGATTCCGGGCCATGGCTTGCGTGGCTGAAATGGAGCGGCTGGCTCCTCTTGGAGTAAAGAAGCGCGGGATACACTAACCAACCAATAATAAGGGCGATTATCAGACCCGCTACAAAAAAGACCCACCCATGCCCCGAGGTTTTGTTCGTCTGTTTTGAGTCCTCGTCCATTGGAGCCTCTTCGTTGCTTTCAGATCAAAGGCTGACTAACTCTCTCGAATTAAAAAGTCACCGGCAATCAGGCATTCTCTTCACACACGAACAAAATACCCCATTCAAACACCTGGCTTGTGGTATATTTCGCGAATTCCCGTTTACAGTGAGATACCTTCCTGAATGCTGCACTATTATCCATTGCCCGTTTTTTTGTCAAGAAAAAATGATGGGTCTGTAGGAAGTTCCATGTCCCCTCACGTGTGGGAGGGGCTTAAGGGGAGCGGGGGATCTTTCGAGTTTTTAGAGACCATCAAACATGCCAGACCATTATTTCAGCTGGAACCGAATGGGTACGGTGACCCACATCTCAACTGCTTCATCACCTCTCTTTCCGGGGTAAAAGCTCCATTCCCTCACCGCCAAGATGGCAGCCCGATCAAGGGTCTCGTGGCCGCTCGATCGTGCCAGCTTGATTGAATCAACCATGCCCTCTCTTCTTACCAGAACATCAAGGAGCACCGTTCCCTCATAATGTCGTCGCCTGGCCAGCAAAGGGTACGTGGGAGGACTGTTGTTTTTATACTTCGGGGTTGCGAAGGTAACAGGCTCATCCAGGGAGGAAAGGGGCGATCGATCTCCCTCTTCGGCATGGGAGACATCATCTCTTTTTGGCAGCGCCGTCGGTATATCCACCATATCGGGAATAAAGGCATACTTCCTTTCAGAATTAGGTTTTTCCTCCTTTTCCCGAGAAATTTCCGGTGATGGAAGGTACACGGGCGCTTCGGGCTTCTTAGAAGGTCCCTTCTCGAGTACCGGGCTTCTTTTTTGAATCTCGGTGTTCTCTCTTTTGTTGGTTGGCTTTGGCCCTGGTTTGGCCTTCTTTGCGACCGACGCTTTTATCTGGTCTTTCTCGGGTTTCTTGACGATTACAGACGGCTTCTCTGCCTTTGAGGGCTTTTTTTCCTCTCTTGGCTTGATCAAATCCACGGTAATGGCCTCTGGTGCACTGCGTACCCGCAAAGACCTCTTGAAGAGGTCACAGTGCACCCCTGCGAGAAACAGATGAAGGATGAGGGCAATCACGAAGGCGAAAACGAGGGAACGACTCACGATTGGGGAGTCTCCTTTATAGTCTGAAGGGAAACCCTGTTGACGCCTGCCATCCTTATCTGATCCAAAACCTTGACAAGAAGCTGGCATGAAACCTCTCTGTCTGCAAAAAGGAGAACGCCCAGACCCTCGGAAATCCTTGTCTTCTCGCGTAGCTGCTGAGCCAGATCCTTTAACTGTACCCGAACCGTATCCAGCATGATATCGCCGCTATCCTTGATGGTTACTGATACGGTGAGCTTTTTCTCTATCTCGGCTGACGATGCGGTAGGGAGATTCACGGGTACTCCCCGATGAACCGCCATAGAGAGCATGGCATAGATGAAAAATACCAGCAGCAGAAACACGATATCGATCAAGGGGAGGATCTCGATCCTGGCTCTCCTCTTAGCCCCGAGATTAACCTTCATGGGTTATGCACTCCTCTTGATCTCATGATCCCCTTGCCCCAATGCTTCATATACTATCTCAAGGCTCGTGGCGTACTTCTCTATGATCATCGCCGCCTTCTCCACCCTGGCGTTGTAGTAGTTAAAAGGAAACAGCGAAAGGATAGCGATTCCCAAACCAGAGGCCGTGGTGATGAGGGCCTGAGCGATCCCGGCTGTGACCGCCTCCGGCTGCTCAATCCCGGTGCTGCCAAGCATTTCAAAGGAGAGAATGATCCCGATCACGGTCCCAAAAATGCCCAACAGGGGAGACACAGTGATTATGGTGTCCAGGAGGGTGAGGTATCGTCTCATCCTGTCCAATTCATCGGAGGCAGCCGTTTCCATGGCCTTCGACATGCTGAACTCCCTGTGAAGAATGCCCGCAACGAGAATCCTTATCACGAAATCCTTTGAGCCCCTGATCTTGGTCCGCACCTTTTCCCAGTTGCCCGTTTCGGCCAACAACAACACCTCATTGACCAATGCCTGACTCCTCCTGCGGTCTTCAACCAGCCAGAAGATTGTTCGCTCGATGATCACGGTGAGCGCTATCACGGAACAGGCCAAAAGGGGGTACATAATAGGGCCGCCCTTCAAGAATAGATCGACCATGCTGTCTCCTTTTGTAATAATTCGGCCACAAAGACACCAAGCCACCAAGATGATAGTAAAATCATATCATTCCTCTGTGCCTTTGTGGCTTAGTGGCTGCACTGCTATATCCTTGGTACTCTCTGACCTCCTTGAAAGAACGGTGACACGGGGGGTCTGGGTGATCGGGTTTTTATCCACCAGCACCGGACATTGGTAGACCTCTCGTATGGTATCAGTGGTTACTACCTCATCCGGAGAACCGATC
>CAYPNL010000258.1:0-2122 GCA_964412045.1 uncultured Desulfobacteraceae bacterium | reverse complement strand
TGACGAAGCAATCTCGTAAATTCAAGTAGTTACATTGACTGAGATTGCTTCGCTTCGCTCGCAATGACACCAATGTTGACTTTTTACGAGACCATCAACCTTGAAATAGATAAGGCGTTCATACAAACGGATCGCCCTGAGATGCACACGGGATCAAATCACCTGTGATTGTATAAGGCCCTGTCCAAAAAGGTCTCTACTCTGTTTTTTTCATTGAGTTTTTGATGAAGAAGACGGAAGATTTACTTCAATAATGGAGGCCATATTGCGGCTCGGCTTGAGCTCGCCGAACATCGTGCTCGATGGTGATTTATTACCCTCAAAGTTGGGCGGGGCGCATCAATAGATGGTATGTGCAGGGAGGTTTTATAGCGGCATTATGGCTATCGGCTTGGTGCTTGGGAAGGAACAACTTGCCGATATCCAGGCATACAGGGATACAATGCAGGCTTTGGCATGGGACACGTGCCTGCGGTAATCTCAGCTCGTCTGTTATCCTGATAGGCGGGTTCGAGTTCAGTACAGCACCAATTCCCGCCCGGTCAGCTTCAGGCCTGAATGATTGCCAACCTCGGCAAGCATACACACGATCCTTTTCATGCCTTTCACCATAAGCAGCCACCATGCATACATGATGTCGAAGTCCACATCTTGAGATGCAACGACCTCAATCCTGTCCGCCTTGATGTTTAATCTCCCTTTTTGAGCTTTTCGATGATCTCATCCACCTCTTCAGCGCCTTTGGCGTAGAATTTCTCCTCATCGGGCTCAAGGTTCCTCAAAAGCCATATCGGTTTTCCATACCTCCCAGACCTTTCCTACCAGATCAGGTCCCGGCTTCAGGGTCATCTTGCCGGGCCGCCATCCCGAGGGTGTGGCCTCTGTGCCTTTACTGTTTCTCACGAGCTGGAAGGCCTGGATCTGCCGGATTGATTCGTTGACATTTCTCCCTACCGGCGGGGTGAGCACCTCGAATCCCTGGATTACGCCGTCGGGATCAATGATAAACCGTCCCCTGGTCTCAACTCCGCCGTCTTCATCGTATACGCCGTACACGGTTCCTACCTTGCCTCCGGCATCGGAGAGCATGGGAAAGGGCACGCCTCCTTTGACCATCTTTGAGAGCTCGTTATTATCCCACATCTTATGTACAAATACGCTGTCAACGCTCATGGACAGGACTTCTACGCCAAGCTTCTGAAATTCAGGGAATTTTTCGGCAACTGCCGAAATCTCCGTTGCTCAAACAAAGGTGAAATCACCGGGGTAAAAGCATAACACCACCCATTTGCCTAAGTATTCCGAGAGCTTCACAGAGATGAATTTTCCCTTGTGATACGCAGGCGCGCTGAAATCAGGCGCTTTTTTACCGACCTTTATCATGGCACTAACCTCCTTTTTTATGGCTTCGGGTCCGGGTTCCTCTAGCTCAAAGACTTCTCCTACCGGGCCCCCCGTGGGCCTGGCACAACCAACCTCTAGTTCCTCAGGCATACACGACCTCCTTTCGATAGATTATGCTATCATAGCAGAAAACCGGAGATTGGAGCAATGAATTTTTGATGGGTTCGTAAAGAGTCCTAATCCCGTCACTCCGGCCTGCTTGTGCTTCGTACGCAGACAGGCGAACCCCGGATCAGGGTCCCGGGCAGGCGCCGGAGTCCAGAACTGCCTGAATTTACTGGATTCCGGATCAAGTCCAGAATGACAAAGGAAGGGAAAACCGACTTTTTATGAATTCATCAATTGTGATGCGTCTGTAATCAATTCTATTTCCGCTCCCCTTGGGAGACGGCAAAACTGCGAGTTGCTTTTATGATAAAATCTGGTACACTTCTGCGGATGAAACCCTATTGCAGGAGGTTTGGGGCATGAAACATAGCTATTTGCGCAACGTTTTAAATGTGGTGCTCATAGCAGTAGCCGGCATAATAATCGGGGGATGCGACAGCGGCAAAGAGGCAATCGATGAGGCCGCCGGGCACCGAGCCCTCAACCAGTACCAAAAATCAAAGAAGGATAGTGAGAAGATAGCCGAAAAACAGGCCGGACGCTATGAGGGCATCCTCGATGATGAAAAGAGGGAAGGTGAGGAAGAGGAATAAGAGGAGCATAGGCTGCA
>CAYPNL010000257.1:0-4308 GCA_964412045.1 uncultured Desulfobacteraceae bacterium | reverse complement strand
GTGCTGCAAGGCGGGCTCCCGGAATTGGAGATGGCTGAAAACCTGGTGAATCAGCTCTATGGCCTGCTCAAAGAGGGCTATCCCATCTACGAGCGTGATGTGGAGTACTCTATCAGGATCCTTGGCGGCGACCATAAGGCCCAACTCAAACCGGTCTTCTTGGACAGGGTATACATCCCTTCCAAGAAAAAGACGATCACGCCCAAGAGCATCAACCAGAAAGTATATATCGATAGCATACGGGAGCACGATATCGTATTTGGGATAGGGCCGGCAGGAACGGGAAAGACATACCTCGCCATGGCTATGGCAATCTCTTCTTTAATGAAAAAGGAGATAGACAGGGTGGTCCTGGCAAGACCCGCTGTTGAGGCAGGAGAAAAATTGGGTTTTCTGCCGGGGGATCTCTATGAGAAGGTAAACCCGTATCTGAGGCCGCTTTACGACGCCCTTCATGACATGATGGATTTTGAGAGCGGTTCACGTCTCATTCAGCGTGGTGTGATAGAGGTAGCCCCGTTGGCGTTCATGAGGGGAAGAACGCTGAACGATTCGTTTGTCATACTCGATGAGGCCCAGAATTCAACGCCCGAACAAATGAAGATGTTCCTCACACGCCTCGGTTTCAGCTCAAAAACGGTCATCACTGGGGATATCACGCAGATAGACCTTCCTGATGGAAAGACCTCGGGCCTCATCCAGGCTCGGGATCTGCTATCCAACATTAAGGGGATAAAATTTGTCTATTTTAGGAGGGAAGATGTGGTGAGGCATCCACTGGTACAAGAAATCATCGATGCCTACGACAAGGCAGAAACCTAGGGCCCCATCCCAAAACCCGGAAAACCTCTTCCTATTTCATGTCATGAAGATCATGCGACGAGAGAGACAAATCACAGATCCATTGAAAAAGCTCGGAGCTCGGCTCACCTACAATGCCGTTTTGTATCAATCGTGGATCTATCTCATCATACTGAGTGTAGGTATATCCTTTCTGCTCTTTCCCACCATACTGAGAGCGCCGAAGGTCAGCTACTCCTTAGGTGATGTGGCAAGCAAGGACATCAAAGCGGCCCATGATTTTCTCGTGGAAGATAAGGAACTAACCAAGCAGAGAAGGGATGAGGCCGTAAAAACATCTTTGTATGTCTATGACTTTGACAGCACTGGGGCGTACCTTATTCAACGAATTCAAGAGTCCTTCGCTTTAGGGAAAAATGAGCTTGAACGGATCTCATCAGGCACGTTGGAGCCATCTCTGCAGTCAGAAGCCCTCGCACAGCTCAGGGAGAAATTCTTTGATATTCTGGGGATCACCGACCATCCAGCGCTCTTTGAGCAGCTTGTGGAACACGGCTTCTCCTCAAAAATAGAGCAGAGCGCTTTGTCCGCGACGAGCGGTATTTTCGAGAGAGGAGTGGTGGTAGACAGGACGGTATTGATCACACAGAAGGGCAAGGGGATAATCCTCAGGGATGTAGACACCCAGCAAGAGCTCAAGGTTTATGAGCTCGATCGCTTTTATGACCTCGAAGAGGCTCGCCAACATGTGGGCCACATAATCCGTCGACTTCTGACAAACGAGGACGAGCAGGGAATAGCCTCTGCCGCAACCCTCCTTGCGACACAGGTAATACGGCCCAACATCACATTCAACATACGGGAAACAGAGCTGAGAAAGGAGGAGGTCAAAAAATCAGTAACCCCAATCTATTTTAAGGTGAAGAAGGGCGAGATGATCGTACGGGAGGGAGAAAAGATTACCTCCACCCATCTCTTAAAACTGGAAACCAGGGCAACATTACAGAAACGCTACCCCCAGCGAGGCATGGCCATCGGCATGGCGGTGATCATCGGCATCTTGCTTACCCTGAGCTATAGAGTGCTTCTCAGGAGCTCCAATCCCTTTCGAGGGGACCCCAGAAGCATGCTCTTTATTAGTTCCACCCTTTTGCTCATATTTCTCGTGGTGTTTCTTTACAAAATCGTGGCCGAGGAGGTGGCCCGTGGATTTCCATTCTTCACGATTCAGACCCTTCTGTTCGCCTTACCAGTCCCATTAGGCGCCATACTGGTGTCAATCTTCCAAGGCTTGGAGGTAGCGGTTGCCTTCTCGCTGATCATCTCCATCCTTGCTTCCATTGTCCTTGATGGAGGAGTGGAACTCTTTATCTATTTCTTCATAGGCTCTCTGCTGGCTGCGTATGGGGTGAGGTACTGCAGGGAAAGGATGGTTATGATAAAAACGGGAATAAAGGTTGGCGCCTTGAACATGGTCATGGCCGTATCGATCCAGATCCTTTGGGGGAACCCCTATGTGACCACAGGGGCCATATCCCTGGTGGCCGGTTTTGTGGGTGGCTCCCTGGTCGGGATTATCGCCACCGGTTTTCTGCCGCTTATCGAGATGCTCTTCGGATTTACCACGGATATCAAGCTCCTCGAGCTATCCAGCCTGGATCAACCCATCCTCAAGGATTTAATGGTGAAGGCTCCCGGGACCTATCATCACAGTGTGGTGGTGAGCAACATGGTTGAGGCAAGTGCTGAGAGCATCGGTGCGAACCCGCTGCTCGCAAAGGTGAGTGCTTACTACCACGATATCGGAAAGATAAAGAAACCGCTCTACTTCGTGGAAAATCAACAGAAGGGTGATAACCGGCATGAGAAACTTGCCCCTTCATTAAGCAGCCTTATCTTGATCGCACATGTCAAAGACGGGGTAGAGCTTGCCAAGCAGCACAAGCTCGGTAAGGAGATCATCGATATCATCAAACAACACCACGGCACGAGCATCATATCCTACTTCTATCAAAAGGCAAAGGAACAGGCCAAAACGAGGGGCAGTAAATCTTCCCACATCAAGGAGGAGGATTTCAGATATCCCGGTCCCAAGCCGCAGACAAAGGAGGCGGGACTCGTGTTGGTCGCGGATGAAGTGGAAGCCGCATCCAGAACGCTCGTCGATCCCACTCCTGCAAGAATTAAAGGAATGGTCCAGAAGATCATAAACAACATCTTCTCCGATGGTCAGCTTAATGAGTGCGAGTTGACCTTAAAGGACCTCAACCATATGGCAGAGAGCTTTACCAAGACGTTAAGCGGAATCTTTCACAGCAGGATCGAATACCCGGAACCCGTCGCCAAAGGTAAGCCGGGCAAGAAGAGAGAAAATGGAGATTCAAATCACCGGGCAGCACCCGACGAAAAAAATGGATCCGGCGAGAATAAGGAAGCGGATCGGGAAAATCTTAAGAGACTTGGGATACCCTGAGGCTGAGTTGAGCCTGCTGTTTACCGATGATGAAGGTATAACAGAGCTGAATCGACGCTATCTCAAAAGGGATAACCCCACGAATGTACTCGCCTTCCCCATGACCGATGCGGAGCAGCCCGAATTCGCGACCTCGATGTTGGGAGACATAGTTATCTCGCTTGATGCTGCGCTGAGAGACGCACAGGCATGTGGGGAAACCCTGGAGAGAACCGTTGACAGGCTCCTCGTCCACGGCCTCTTACACCTGCTTGGCTACGAGCATGAAGGATCGCGACAAGAAGCCCGACGTATGGAAAAGGAAGAAAAACGGCTCCTGGCTATGATAGCAAGCCCTGGTTCTGGAATTTCCGAGCTTGATGATGGCTGAGAGGTCTCCTTTGAGGTCACAGAATAGGGCCTGTGAGAACAGCACTATCCAAAACTCTATCTGATATGATTTATGGCATCGGAGTAGATCTCGTTGATATCAAGAGGATAGACCTTGCTATCCAGAGGTGGAGTGAGAGGTTTATCAAGAGGGTGTATACTGCCCGGGAGATCAATCTCAGCAGGCACAGCCCGAGGTTTGTCTCCTTCCTTGCCCTGAGGTTCGCGGCTAAGGAGGCCTTCTCAAAGGCAATTGGCCTGGGTATGAGAAGGGGCATCAGATGGAGGGATATAGAAATCGTCCATAACACCACCGGCCGGCCGGAGCTGCGTCTCAGGGGAGAGGCCCTCAGGATCTGCCAACATGAGGGAATCAACGGGTGGTTCGTTTCCCTCTCGGATGATGGCGATTATGGGATGGCGGTGGTGGTGCTTGAGAAACAGTTTCCAGTTGAGGTTCCATGGTGAAAGCACGCTCGATCTCATACATGAGCCCTTCGGTGGAGAAAACCATGTGGCTGGGCCGGCAACTGGGGGCCTTGGTAGCCGAGGGGGATGTGATCGCGCTGATCGGTGACCTTGGAGGCGGGAAGACCTGGTTTACCAAAGGAATAGCCATCGGCCTTGGGATTGACGCGGATTCGATCGTCAGCCCCACCTTTACC
>CAYPNL010000256.1:0-4350 GCA_964412045.1 uncultured Desulfobacteraceae bacterium | reverse complement strand
CGACACCCCGCTCGCTCCAATCCGCCTTACGCATTCATCCACGGCTAAAGCCGTGGCCTTCTGCGAGCGGGGTAAAGCACTTTTGTGGTAAACCATAGCTGACTCAAAGGAGTATCGATATCCTCTTTAGGCTAAGCATATAGGGAAAATAAGGGATAAAGTCAAGAAGACACGCACCTGAGAGGAAAATTCGATTGACAACGACGTGCATTGATGAAAAATACTGTCCAACAAAGCTTCATCTAAAACAGAGAAGTGACCAGAGGATTAAAGCATGACCCACGTTGCTTGGATCAAGCGGCGTGTGGGATTGGTTTGTTGCAATTATGTCGGGCCAGGGCTTGACATAATGGATAAGAATTTGGCGTATAGAAACAGCTTTATAGGTCTCATAGTAATTTTTTATCGGGTGGATATGGATACATTTCTGAAAGGAGTTAGGAGCCAAATCATTATTTTTACGGATCTTGACGGCACTCTTTTGGATGATCAAACATACGATTTCAAGCCGGCCCTGACAGCGCTGAAGTTTATCCGATCTCGCAAGATACCGCTTATTCTGGTGAGCAGCAAGACAAGGGCGGAGATGGATGTCTACCGCAAAGAGCTGTCTCTTGAGGATCCTTTTATCGTGGAAAATGGAGGGGCTATTTACTTCCCGGCATCCTTTCCCTTGCCTGATGATTACCCCTTTGAAATCGTAGATGAATATCGGGAAGTGCTCATCGGGACGCCGATTGCGGTGCTCTCCGAGAAGATCAGCAAGCTGAAGGAGCAATTCCGATTCAGGGGTTTTTCAGAGCTGACCGTTCAGGATATTGCGGCGCTGACCGGGCTCACCTTTGAGCAAGCGGAGCGTGCCTCAGTGAGGGAATTCGATGAACCAATCATGCTTGAAGATACCTTTGATGAAGATCTCCTCTACAAAAAGGCCCAGGAGCTCGACCTCGAGTGCGTAAGCGGGGGCCAATTTCTCCATCTCTTTTACGGGGGCGACAAGGGTAAGGCGGTGGATGAGATACTCACTGTGTATCGGCAGCAAGGCTACCCCCTGATGTCTATCGGCCTTGGCGACAGCCAGAACGACCTGCCCATGCTATGGGCGGTGGATAAGGCTGTGGTAATGCAGACGCCGGATGGAGGCTATATCGAAGGCCTAGATCAGCCGGATCTCGTAAGGGCCGGAGGCAGGGGGCCCGATGCCTGGAATAGGATAGTATTGCGTATTCTCGGGGACCTTTTATCGTGATTCCTACGATTACATGGGAAGGAAATCACATCCGCCTTGTTGACCAGAGACGGCTCCCGCTTGAAACACAGTGGGTTGTGTGTCGAGACCTCGAGGAGGTAATCGCGGCCATCAAGAATATGATGATACGGGGCGCCCCTGCGATCGGGGTGGCAGCCGCCATGGGGCTGGCGCTCGGGGCGCAGTCAATCGAGGCCCAAGACTATGAGACATTTCGCGAGAAGTTCCTTGGAATGACACGCAATATTGAATTGGCGAGGCCCACAGCGGTGAATATCAGGTGGGCTGTAGAGCGTATGAAGGAAATTGTAGATGAGATGCAGGGTAGTGGCGTTGATGAAATCATGAGGGCACTCAGGAGGGCTTCACAGGATATCTTGGAGAGGGATATCGAGATCAACCGCAGGATCGGTGAATATGGACTTGCCCTTATCCCCAATAGTGCAACAATTCTTACCCACTGCAATGCCGGATCCTTGGCTACGGGTGGCTATGGGACTGCCCTCGGGGTGATCAGGGCGGCGCACGAGGCCGGAAAGCATATCCATGTGGTGGTTGATGAGACCAGGCCGTTGCTCCAGGGCATGCGGCTTACCGCATTCGAACTCATGGAAGAGGGGATTCCCGCCACGGTAATCGTGGACAGCGCAGCCGGGTATCTGATGCGGAAGGGAAAGGTGGATCTGGTGATCATCGGAGCAGACCGGATCGCAGGCAATGGGGATACAGCGAATAAGATAGGCTCATACCAGCTTGCCGTGCTGGCAAAGGAGAACCGGATCCCCTTGTATGTTGCAGCGCCTCTTTCAACCTTCGACCTTACCTTAGAAGAGGGCGATCTGATCCCCATTGAGGAGAGGGATCCTAATGAAATCCTTACCTTTGCCGGTCAACAACTCGGCCCTGAAGGCCTTCATGCCTTTAACCCCGCCTTTGACATCACCCCTGCCGCGTATATCTCTGCTGTAATCACTGAAAAAGGGGTGCTCAGGCCGCCTTTCGGAGAGAACATACGGCGTATGGCCGGAAATTAAAGCCTGCCGGCCAGGTCTTTTCCTGTGAAGACCCTCATGATTGCCAGGTAGATAAGGGCAGCAACAATAAAGCTGGGAATGGCGCCCCCGATCTGAAGATACCTTCCAAGCCAGAACACGAGTGCTCCCACCACCCAGCAGATAAAAGCCGTCAGGTGGACTCCATCCGTATACCAGTAAGCGCCTTCGGTAAATAGCTCCTCAGTTGTAAGCCTCCGCCCCTTGGTGATAAAGTAGTCCACAAGCACAATCCCGAACAGCGGGCAAAAGATAAAGCCGATGATTTCCAAGAAGTGCGCGTAGGTCTCAGGATAGTCGCCGAAGATGAGCGCGATTACAGTGCCGAGGGCGCCGCCGATGACGACCCCCTTTTTCTCTCCCAGCCTTGGGTAGATATTCAGGGCAGAGACCGAGGTAGAATAGATATCAAGAAAGGTGGTGGTAAAGGTGGAAAAGAGCACGATGATCATGGCAGGAATGACAAGACCAAAGCCTACCATAAGCTCCAGCACCATGGATTCCGGGGTAGGGGACTTGGTGGCTAAGGCCGCGCTCAGCCCGATCACGTACATCCAGGAGCTCACGATGAAATATCCGATCCACGTGCCCCAAAAGCTGCCTTTATCGCCCCTGGCGTACCGGGAGTAGTCGCAGACGAGCGGCAGCCACGAGATCGGCATGATGATCACGTAATCGAGGCCGACCATGAAGGGCAGCTCTTTTTCCGGAGATATGCCTGCCAATTTCGAGATTCCATATTCCTTGAATACCACGTAGGTCATCAGGATACAGATAAACACCAGGGCGCTTACCGCGAAGCGATGGAGCCACTTCCAGTACCGGTACCCCACCAAGGCCCACAGGGTGGTTACCACACCCAGCAAAACGATCCAGAACTTGGCCGTATAGATGGAGGAGCTCTGGGTAAAGGTGGCGGCTGTTTGCCCGCCTATCCAGAGCATGACTGCGGTCCATCCGATGAGCTGAAAGATATTCAGTATCGCCGGAATGTAAGATCCGCGCACGCCAAAGGCTGCACGCGTGCTCACCATGGAGGGGATGCCCCACTGGCTCCCGATGAGTCCTCCCAGGGCGAGGGGCGTGTTTCCGACCACGTGACCAAGCAGGATTACCACGATCCCGGTCACATATCCCATTGGGACCAGAATCCCCCCTGCCCATATTTCAGCCAGGGAAACGGCTGCGCCTGCCCACAACAGGAAGAAGTCAAACCCCGTCAGGTTTCGTTTATCCCTTGGGATCGGTTCAATGCCGTTCATGGTGCACCTCCATTCCCCTTTTAATCTTAAGCACCTTTCGCACTACATCACCCGGATTTTTGCCGATGATCCTCACCATGGGCTCCTTGCCCACCTCTCCCCGGTCGTAAATCACATCCGGGACCTCACCCATCTTGAGAACCTCCTGGGTTCCCCACTCCAGGGATGATCCCTCGCGCTCCTTGACCTCTCTTGGCTCATCCGCCCTGTCGAAGCTGCGAACCGTAAGACCGAGTTTTTCGCAGATGTGGATGATATCCTCTGAGAACCTGATGTTCATGGCAGAGCGATACCCAGGAGCATGTTTCATAAGGGTCAGGATGATTTTGGCGACATGACGGGAGCCGCCAAAGGCGGGACCGGTAAAGGCGGCAACTGAATCATTGAGCCTCGTGATTCTGCCAGGAAAGGCCGCCACATCCTCATGGCTCTCTGCGTAGGGAAGGGCATACCCGAGGTTGGATTGAACCTCCGGGATCAGGCAGCCGATCCTGTTTCTCTTCAATACTTCGAGCGCTGCCGCCAAGTCCCTGAGCACCTGGTAGCGTTCTCCTTCCCTGGCGATCACGGCATAGGGATTGGTCGGGCCGTGCCCCGTTCCCAGCGGAAGGGAAAACCGGATGGCCGTATCCATAAATTCTTTGGCCCGCTTCACCGCATTCTCTACTCTTGTTCCCTTGGCGAGCAATGTGGCGATTGCAGAGGCAAAGGTGCACCCGGTTCCATGGGTATTGTTGGTAGGGATACGCGGCCCGCGGAACTCAAAAAAGGCCGTGCCGTCGAAAAG
>CAYPNL010000255.1:0-9389 GCA_964412045.1 uncultured Desulfobacteraceae bacterium | reverse complement strand
CATGAAGGTATGTCAAGGCTCGGGATCAATTCTCGATAAAGCATTGTTAGACACGCTCTACCTCTAAGCCCTTTCCCCTGAGGTATTCCTTCACCTCTCTCACCCGCAGGATACGGTAGTGAAAAACAGAAGCAGCCAGCAGTATCTCAGCACCTCCAAGGGCAACCGCCTCATAGAAGTGCTCCACTTTACCTGCACCACCTGATGCTACGACCGGGATGTGAACGGCATCCGAGATGGCCCTGGTGAACTCCAGATCGTAGCCGCTCTTGGTACCGTCACCATCCATGCTGGTAGGAAGTATGACGCTGGCGCCCAGTTCCTGGCACCTCCTAGCCCATTCAACGGCATCCTGTCCCCCCGGCTTGGTACCCCCTGAAACAACCAGCTCGAATCCTGACGGCATTGCCGTATTCCTCCTCGCATCAATAGCCACGGTGATTTTATCTGAGCCGAACCTTTTGGCAGCATCCTCAACGAGGGCTGGGTTTTGCACCGCTGCACTGTTCATGGAGACCCTATGTGCCCCTGCCTCTAGTACCAGATGAATATCTTCTAGGGATGAGATGCCACCGCCCACGGTAAGCGGGATATCAATCACTTCGGATACCTTTTTTACCCACTCCAGCCTTGTTTTACGGTTCTCCAGGGTAGCTGCGATATCCAGCATGGCCAGCTCGTCCGCTCCCTCGCGCTGGTAAAAATCTGCATTCTCAATGGGATCTCCTGCATCTTTGAGATCTAAGAAATGAACACCTTTCACCACCCTTCCCTCTTTCATATCAAGGCAGGGCATGATTTTGATTGCCATATTCCCTCCTATGGTATGAGCTCGCTGTGTTACCTGATGTGATCACATTTGAAATAAAGACGGGAGATTGAATATCGAATAGTGAACACCGAACCGAAGAATGACGAAGGGATCACTTCGAGATTCGATATTCCTTGTTCGACATTCTGCGGTTTTCCCTGCCCTTTAGGCATACGCAAGTCTTCGCCTCAAGGTGATGTTTTTTCCCAGCCCCCGAGTCGGACAATAAGAGTATTGCACACCCTTGTTCTAGCAATCAATACCTTTCTAGCTGCTTGACAAGGATATATCGGGTCTTATGTTATTCTTTACCATGAACAGTTCAAGGTTCAAAGGTTCAAAGGTTATCATTCGTTGAAATGAAAGAATCATGGAAGGTTACCAACTATGCTGAGAAAACTTGTGGTTGGCATGTATCAAGCCAATTGCTATATAGTGGGGTGCACTAAAACAGGAGAGGGTCTTGTCATCGACCCAGGTGACGAGGTGCGCCGTATCGCAGAGGAACTATCGAGAAACGGGCTCAGGATACGCTACATACTCATTACACATGGGCATGTCGACCATACCGGGGGAGCTAAAAAGCTTCGAAGTATTACCGAGGCGCCCGTGCTCATTCACGCCCTCGATTCCCCATCACTCGGGTTTAAGGCCGATGGACATCTCTCAGAAGGGCAACTGCTTACCCTGGGCACGTATGAACTGTCAGTGATTCATACGCCGGGACACTCGCCCGGAGGGTTGTGTTTCCATGCGCCCGGCGTGGTCTTTACCGGTGACACCCTTTTCGCCGGCTCAGTCGGGCGGACCGATTTCCCTGGCGGGAGTCACGAACAGTTGATCCAGGCAGTTCGCACCAAGATCTTTCCCCTGGGAGATGATATACGGGTATATCCAGGCCATGGCCCTGCAACCACGATCGGCAGAGAGCGCCTCCACAACCCCTTCTTTCGCCTGCAGGAAACCGTGTGAGCATAGGTGACGGAAAAAATTGGAATGGTTTCCTTTGATCGGAACATTCCCGGTAGCTCATCTGGTTATGCTGCACTGGTAAACCACTCAGGCAATGTCTTTATTACGGAGCTCACTATGTCACGGTCGTATGCGCTCAAGGCATCTCGAGCTATGAGGGCTTCGATCGTCTTCTCGAGCACCAGCATCTTTTCGCCCGAGTGGATGAGTGCCGGGTAATACTCGTTCACAAAAAATTGTTTGAGCCTGAGGCGCTTGACCTCGTCATCCGCCATAGACTTGATATGGGCTTCGATTGTGTCATTATCGAGCTCGCGTAATTCGGTTTTGGGTGAAGTCATTAGTCTGGAAGTGACCTCGAAACCCTCGACACACCTGAATTGTAGCTGCCAGTGCTCGACATTTCCCAGGGAGTTGATCATGAGCGTGTGCGTGGTGATGAGGCCTTTTTCCCTGTCCATTCTTACCCCTTTGAGTTGAGGAAGGAAGTAGTTGTCGGATATGGCGCAGAAGGCGCTTACTCCCCCTGCATAGGGTTTTTCCATTAAATCGTTCACCGTGAAAAAGGGCTTCTGCTCGAACCGTGCATCCTGCAAAAGAATATGTTCCTCTTCGGTGAAGTGAAACCGCCCATTCCACAACTCCTCCGGTGAGAGATCCTTTCTGGTCAGCGAACTCTGGCTCGTGATCATTCCAAGGCTTTGACCCCCCCGCCAGACAAGAGGAAGAGCGCCAACCGTCCACTCTGCGCTTCCGCCTATCTCCCCGATCATGCTGTGCAGCCCCCGGCCATCCGGGAAGCGTAACCCCTCCAATCCCAAGACCAATGCTGGAAAGAGATCACCGTCCTGGTCAAAGGGGGTCGCAATACCGAACGCGTTCAGTTGATCCATGGCTGGAAGGTGACGTGGCCGATCGATAAAATAGGCCGTCATCTCAGAGAAATCCCGTGCACCATAGGCATCTGCGATGATCCGGGCCTCCTGCTTCATGTCCGTATCCCTAGGGTTGAACTCTGAAAAGGGTGCGCCTGCCATCCACCGCTCGATGTAGATGTCGGGTAGATGCCGCTTGAACCCTGATTCTGTTAGAAAAAGTGCTGTGAGAGAGCTGTGAATCCCCTTAACCGACTTACTCGTGCCATCGATCACATCGGAGCCCATGGAAAGCCTGGCAACATCCTGTCCGAGACCGCGTCCATACCGGTTGCAGTGCTCCTCCTTGCCAAAAAGCGCACCAACCGGGATCGTGGGATTGCCTCCGGCTTCCACCCCTGGCTTGACCCGAACGCCCTCGGTTATCGTGCTCTCTATGATGACTTCCTCTCCCACGTCAAAGGTCTCGGTAGTGATCTGAAGTACCTCGCTCATGATCTGTGCGGCCAGCCGATCGTTCCGACGTTTTAGCCGATTAACCAAAGCCTTAGTTTGTTGATCCTTGGGCACGGTATTCAGCGCACCGAATCCATGGATCGCAACGGCTGCTGCGGGCAGTGCCGCGGCAAGGATAACTGCCTGGCGCAGTTGCTTGCTCCTGAACACCCCTAAGTTGGACTGCCCGTTGACATGATCATCTATGATAAATGCCCTGCCATCGACAAGCTCAAGACCATAAAAACCCAGCACTTCCTTGTGTCTCTGATTAAAGGTAGCGATCTTTTCCTTACCCATTTCCATTGGTTCATGGCGCCCTGTATAGGACAACTTCGCATCAGCGATGTGGTATCGAAGGGGATTACTCATGGCTGCACCTCCATTCATTTAGAAAGACAGTAAAAGCATGACAACAGTTACACCGAGGAGAGATCATGGTAAGCTGATGTAGAAATGATAAGAAGATGGGGATGGAAAATCTTGTAGAAGATCTCGCACCAATGTTGAACTGAACACATATGTTAAGATTACAGGAATTGGACCGTAGAAGTCAAGTTACAAAATCGTTTCCTGATTTTATAGAACTCCTGAGAAGAGGCTCACTATCCGTCTTTGTGCACCAGTTCGATGATCGTCACTTCAGGAGGCGATAAAAAACGAATAGGCGGCCCCCACGTCCCAGATCCCTTGCTCACATAGAGGTATGATCCGCTCTCAAGCTTGGTAAGGCCAGGATCAACGGGATAGAAAAGCCAAACCAAGATGTTAAAGGGGAAGATTTGTCCCCCATGGGTGTGTCCTGATAACTGAAGGTCAAAGAGACCTGCTGAATTCTTATCCACCACAGGCTGGTGCTTAAGGAGGATAGTGAATTGCTCAGGAGATATCTTTGAAAGCAGCAATTGCTCTGAGATGCCCCGCGAAAGCCCGAATCGCTTTCCGGCTGGGTCATCAACGCCGACTATAATCAGATTCCCGGCTACAGCCGCAACCTCATCCCGCAAAATTGTAAATCCCGCCTTTTCGGTAAAACGCAATGCCTGATCAAGGCCGGCATAAAACTCGTGATTGCCTGTCACGGCAAACTTCCCATAGCGTGCATCCACATCTCTGAGGAGTTCTCCGAGGCCTCTGAGGTTATCGATCTGACCGTCAACGAGATCGCCTGTGGAAACCACAATATCCGGTTTTGCACGTTCTACCTCCCTCAGAATCCTTTTTAGCCTCCAGTGCCGTACGATAAGGCCGAGGTGGACATCCGTGATCTGAGCAATGGTAATCTTGTTTATTTGCTCGGGAATCTTCAGGCTCTGGATCGCCAGCCTCTCGGTTCGTATGGAAGCGGCCTCAAAAAAGCCATAAAGCAAAATCGCCGCTGCAATGAAGGCCGGTACTGCCAGGGCAGCGAAGGATGAGGGAAGCAAAGATAACGGATTCGCTTTAAAGACCAGTCCTCCTGTATAGACTGCCAGGCGATAGGCATCAATGAGCAGGGAACAGAGAAAGAACAAAAAGGCCAGCCCCATCCAGGTATAGCCGACATAGGATAGGTGACGCGCGAGGGACTCAAATCCGTATCTCTCGGAAATGCGAATAAAAACAGGGGCTAATACCATGATCGCCATAAAAGAGATGAGAAGTACGAGAGACGGCGTTCCAAACGCAATGGCAGCCTTTATCTTATGGTAGATATACAGATGTAATAATCCGTATAATACTAAGATAGCCAGGAAGAAGACAATCATCGCAGCACCTTTTTTTACCCCATTCTCACATCGAATCGTTGTAAAGAAATCCTCTCCAGCGTTTCTCTAAGGATGTTCCCTGCGGTTCCCGTCACGCAGTAGATTCCTTCTCCTCAAATTCCAACGCCTCGTCCTTAAAATATGCCGTTGATCCGGGTCCCGGTAAATAGGTTTGTCATTGCAGCTCCGTTTTTTGATGCGTTATCCCCTGCAGAATCAGTGGTCCGTATAAGTGTTTAAAGGCTCGGCGCCTTGATGTCAAGAGGGATCATGGTCGAGCATAACAATGGTATTGACCGGAGTCGCTGTTTGCGCTAGGAGATATCAATAGCACCCATTCTTTTCGAGATAAAAGGAGGAATCTGTGGAGTCTTTAATCGCACAGGGCGGCTTTATGGTGCAGGATGCGAAAAAGATCCTGGTGTTCGCAGGCGCAGGATTGAGCACAGAATCCGGCATCCCCGATTTCAGGAGCCCGGGAGGGCTCTGGAGCAAGTACGATCCATATGATGCCACCTATGACAGGATTCTCTCAGATGAAGGTGCCAGGATGCAATACTGGAAGATGAGCACGGAGTCCTACGAGATTATGAGAGATGCGGAGCCGAATCGTGCCCATCTCGCGATCAAGGCCTTGGAAGATCTGGGAACGTTGATCGCTATAGTGACCCAGAACATCGACCACCTTCACCACAAAGCGGGAAACTCGCCTGAGAGGATTATCGAGATCCACGGCACTGCCTTTACGGTTTCCTGCCTGAAATGCGGGAAGAGCTATAACAGGGATGAGATCCACGAGCGGATAAAGCGTGGTGAGCGTGTGCCATACTGCGATGCGTGCTCCGGCATCCTGAAGCCCGACACCATCTCATTTGGCCAGGCCATGCCTCAGGATAAGCTGGCACGGGCTGTTGCCCATGCCCTGGAGTGCGATCTCTGCATTGCAGCGGGTTCCTCTCTGGCGGTATATCCCGCTGCCTCAATCCCGGTGTATGCAGTTGAAAGCGGTGCCAAGCTCATCATCGTCAACCGCGAGGAGACGCCCCTTGATGCCAGGGCCGATCTCGTGATACATGAATCGGTCTCAAAGGCACTGGGAGAGATGGTGGGGATTTGAAGTTATATGGAGGATAGATAGTATGTTGAAAATTGGCTTTGTAGGATGGCGAGGGATGGTCGGCTCGGTTCTCATGAGCCGTATGCTGGAGGAAGGTGATTTCAAGGGATTTGAGCCGATATTTTTCACCACCTCGAACGTGGGGGGCGTTGGCCCTGATGTAGGGGTCGATATCCCGCCGCTTAAGGATGCCTTTGATGTTCCCATGCTCTCTTCTCTCGATATCGTGGTGACCTGTCAGGGAGGCGATTATACCAAACAGATATACCCTGAGCTTCGAAAAAGCGGCTGGCAAGGCTACTGGATAGACTCAGCCTCTGCGCTTCGGATGAGTGAGGAGAGCATTATCGTACTTGACCCCGTCAACAGAGATGTAATTGATGCCGGCCTCTCATCGGGCATCAAGATCTATGTCGGCGGGAACTGCACAGTGTCCCTCATGCTCATGGCACTCACAGGGCTCTTCAGAGAAGGTCTCGTCGAGTGGATCGCCTCCATGACCTATCAGTCCGCCTCAGGAGCAGGCGCGAAACACATGAAGGAGCTCATCTCCCAGATGGCTACCCTGGGGAATGCTGCACGAGAGCTTCTTGCTGATCCTGCATCAACTGCAATCGCCGTTGATGAGGTTATCACCAGGGAGCTTAGGAGCGGGAGTTTTCCTATCGATCATTTTTCCGCTCCCCTGGCAGCCAGTCTGATCCCCTGGATCGACACACCCATGGAATCCGGACAGACGCGGGAGGAGTGGAAAGGATCAGTTGAGACCAACAAGATCCTCCAGACCAAAAAGCCTATTCCTGTTGATGGCGTGTGCGTGCGCGTGGGCGCTATGCGGTGCCACAGCCAGGGATTCACCGTCAAGCTCACCAACGATATTCCCCTCAACGAGATCGAAGACATCATTGTAGAGGGGAACAACTGGGTCAGGCTTGTTCCGAATGACCGGGAATCCACCATGAGGCACTTGACCCCTGCTGCGGTGAACGGCACGCTCACCGTCCCTGTAGGAAGGGTGCGCAAGATGCTTATGGGGCCAGAATATGTGGCTGCCTTTTCCGTTGGAGACCAACTCCTCTGGGGTGCAGCAGAACCGATCAGGAGAATCCTGAATATCGTCCTCGATGAACTATCCTAGATCTCTCGCAGAGCTCACGGAGTTCACGAAGTTTGACCCTAGCTTTGCCGATTCTTAGGGTAAAGGGGCTGAGAGGCCCCTGCCCTGCCCGGCGCTGAAACTATGCTGTTTATTCGAGAGCCGACCGGATATACAAAACAATCCTTTCTGAACGTTTTGAGGAAAGCAAACTCTATACGAGCAGCCTAGAGGAGGGAATATGCCCACGGTAAAGGTTAACGATATCAGCATGTACTATGAAGTCTATGGCGAAGGTGAACCGCTCGTATTGATTAACGGCGCCGGATCCAGTATCGAGATGCTCTACAGGCTCATTCCGATCTATTCCCATGATTACCGGCTAGTGCTTTTCGATAACCGGGGTGTCGGCCAAACCGATAATCCTGACGAACCGTACACGACACAACTCATGGCAGATGATCTCGCCGGTTTACTTGACGCCATCGGCATCGATTCGGCACACGTGCATGGGACATCGATGGGTGGAATGATAGCCCAGGAGTTTGCTCTGCGGTATCCAGATACAGTAAGTAGCCTCATCTTGGCTGTCACTCATTGTGGAGGACCTCACAGCATTGTGCCGCAGTCCGACGATATGGCCCAGATGTACAAGCTACCCCCGAAAGCGGCTGCTGAAGCCATGCTCAGATTATGCATAACCGAGGACTTTATATCAGAGAGGCCAGATTTCTTTCAACGATTGCTGGCATTCACCATAGAACATCCATTTGTTCAAAGCAGCCTTCAAAAACACGCTCAGGCTGTCGCACGTCATAACACCTACGATCGTTTACCGGGGATAACAGCGCCGACCCTCATACTTGCCGGTGACGCTGACAGAATAGTGCCGGTCGACAATTCGAAGATTCTCGAAACCAGAATTCCTAACGCTGAACTTGTTATTTTCAAGAATGCGGGTCATATGCTTGTTGAAGTCGGGGACGAGCCTCACCGAGTAGCGATGGATTTTCTCAAGAGGCATTGAATAGGGAACTGATTGTTGAGTCAGGCTCAAAAAAAATACTATGAATGTAAGGTGGTGCTTGAACCTACGAAGACGGAAAGAACCGCGAAAGGAGGATCAACATGGAAGGATGGAGTGAAGAGGAAATCAGGAACAAGGATTTGATGGCCCCATGCGGATTGTACTGCGGTGTGTGTGCAATATACCTGGCCACGAGGGATAACAATGAAAAATTCAAGGCCGTTCTCGCCAAGCTCTATGGAACCGAACCTGAAGAAATCGAGTGCTACGGTTGCATGCAGGCTGAGCCCTCGAAGAAGCTCTTCAGCTTTTGCACAACCTGCACCATCAGGGAATGCATACAGTCCAAAGGCTACTATTCGTGCCACCAGTGCAGTGACTGGCCCTGCTCTATGATAGAGAACTTCCCTTTTGCCACCGGCGTCAGGGTAATGAAACGAACCATTCCTATCTGGCGAGCTGCCGTTGCCGAGCTCGGGCACGAGGATGGAAGCATAGCATGGGCTCGATCAGAATGTGAACGGTATCATTGCCCTTCGTGCGGCGCACCGCTTTTTCGAGGCGCCCAACAGTGCAGGGTCTGCAAGAGATCCGTGGCTGACGAGCTCGATGGATCGCTTTGAAGCACCATCAGAATATCGTCCATCCCAAGGTTTCTTTTTGCTTAATCGAGATAAGCCTGACTTGCAGTAAATCCCAGTATTCATACAGATGCGATATCTTCCAATTTTTTATGGTCGGCACAAAAGAAATGAAAGGGTGAATGGTGTGGCTTGTAAATGGTACGATGTATGTCCTCTGAGGTGGCTTGAAAGATCGGGGCTCATCGATCAGCGTTGGGCCGATGCGTACTGCAGATCAGACGGCCTATGGAGAGACTGCAAGCGGTATCAGCTCGAGGAACAGGGGATCCCCCACTCCGACAGCATGCTGCCCGACGGCCGAGCCTATGATGCCCTGGATGATGCGTAATGGACCATCCATCAGCGAGACTTTTGATGTGCTTATGGTAATTTACAACGATTATTTATTATTTTATATCAATTAATTAGATAAAATATGTAATGAAAAATATCTTATTATGGGATATGGCGCCATACGGCTTCAGTGCCTTTACGGTTAACCTGTAGACAGTGAAAAGGGGATTGAGATGAATGCAAAAACGAAGATCGGAATCATTATCTGCGATCGGTACCGCCGCTGTGCGGGCGGGAAGTGTCTCAGGGCAATGAGAAACAAGGAAGGTGC
>CAYPNL010000254.1:0-4568 GCA_964412045.1 uncultured Desulfobacteraceae bacterium | reverse complement strand
TTCTCCATGGCGGGCCAGCGATCGTTCCACGGTCTTGCTTGTTCATAGGCATAGGAGGCCTGGAGCACGAGGTCGTCCCGGTGCCGGGGCCCGATGATCTGTAAGCCGGCCGGAAGGCCGTTCACCGTGAGGCCGGCTGGTACCGAGGCTGCGGGATGCCCGGAAAGGTTAAAGGGGTAGGTGAAGGCCACTGCCCCGAGCAGGGGAATAGGATGTCCGTCGATCTCTCCAGGCGGAGGTCCCTTTGCAGCAAACGCCTCAGTGGGCATGGTGGGGGTGAGCAGCAGATCAAACTGCTCGAAGAACTTCTCCATGATCCGGTTCAGCTCGGTCCTCGTCTCCTGGGCCTTTTTATGATCATGTATCGAAAAGGACTTGGCCTGATACAGGGACTTCACCAGGGTTTTCCCCATCTTTTCACGATTAGCATCAAGGATTGCGTGCAGCCTGCTATAGAGGTCCAGATTCATGAGATTCGACCATACATCTCCCACATCAGGCATGGCCCCATCCCACACTTCCACCCTGTGGCCCATGCCCTCAAAGCAGTTCACGGCCTCCTCGATCAGGGCCATCACCTCCTTTTGCACCCTGGCGTAGCCCAGAGTAGGGTTAAAGGCGATCCTGAGTTTGACGGGCATGTTCTTTAGTTGCCCGAGAAACGAGGTTTCGGGAACGGGAAGGGATTCAGGGTCAGAGGGATGGTAGCCGGCAACACAATCCAGAAACTGGGCCGCGTCTTCTACGGTCCTGGTCAGGGGGCCCATGCACCAGAACGGATATATATGCAGGAGAGGCACGGGGCCTATAGGTATCCTGCCGAAGGATGTCTTTAACCCGAAACAGCCGGAATACGACGCCGGTATCCTGATGGAGCCGCCTGCATCAGAGCCTGTGGCCAGGGGAACCATGCCTCCTGCCACCGCTGCTGCTGACCCGCCGCTGGATCCGCCGGGGGTTCGCTCCGTGTTCCACGGGTTCCTGGTTACCCCGAAGAGCAGGTTCTTCGTAAAGCCGGTGAAGCCGAACTCGGGTGTGTTGGTCTTTCCCACCACGATGGCCCCCGCAGCCTTGAGCCTTTCGACCTGGGTGGAATCCATGGCCGCGATATTGTCCTTAAAGGGGATCGACCCATAGCTGGTCACCATACCCTTTACATCCTCCAGGTCTTTCACCCCGATGGGGATCCCGGCGAGCAGTCCGAGCTGTTTGCCGGATGCCAGATCCTGGGCCACAGCCCTCGCCTCATCCATGGCCTGATCGGCCCGAAGGGAAACAAAGGCATTGAGGATGGGGTTCACCGCCTCGATTCTCCGCAAGGTCTCCTCCATCACTTCAATGGGCGATAGCTTTTTTCCCCGCATCAGGGCTACGAGCTCCAATGCGGATTTGTACTGAAGCGACGACACAGGCGCTCCTCATCAAAGGATATTCAGATATGAGATGCTCTAAAATGTACACCAGAATCGGAAAAAATCCAAGGCTTTAATGGTAGTTGGGAGTTATTCCCGGCAGCAGCTCGACTTGAGCTCGCCGAAAGTCTTGCGGCGGGGTAGTTCATTCAGCAGAGACTACGCCGGCGGGTGAGCATGACCCTTATGCTCGGATGAATAGGAAAATCCACGCCGGAGGCCGCGGCTTTGTCCGGCCCCCCTGGAAAGGGGCCGAATGGGTATCCTCAGATCATAAGGTTGTTGGAGTGCTTGAGCTCTGGGATGGAATTGAGGCAAGGGCTTTAAACGCCGGGAAGGCATCGTAAGAGGGATGTGATTTTCTGAGATGAAATAGAAAGCCGGATTGTTGGATGCCGGTTGACATTTTTCTTGATAACCATCTCGCTTTCCCCGTATAGTAGCTCTGGAAAACAGCTTTCTGTTGTCAAGGAATAAAAGAGTGAATAGATCATGATCAACCTCAGCGTGAACGTCAACAAGGTGGCAACCTTACGGAATGCACGAGGGGGAGATGACCCGAACGTTGTCCAGGCAGCCCGCACCTGTATCGAGGCAGGGTGCCAAGGCATCACCGTGCATCCCCGCGCAGACCAGCGCCATATCCGTCCGGGTGATGTCCGTGACCTGGCTGCTATGGTAACCGTAGAGTTTAACATCGAGGGGGACCCACGGCCTGAACTCCTTGACCTGGTCATGGAGATCTGCCCAACGCAGTGCACCCTTGTTCCTACTGAACCCGGCGAGATTACCTCGCACCACGGCTGGGATATCGCACGAAGCGAGAGGATCCTTGCACCTGCTATCGAACGTCTTAAGGCAAAGGGCATTCGGGTAAGCCTGTTTATGGATGCGGAGCCCGCCCTTATGGAGGGAGCAGCGGCAATCGGCGCAGATCGCGTTGAGCTGTTTACGGGCCCTTATGCCATGGCCAAAACGGCATCCGAGATCGAGGCCGAATTTGCCAGGCTCAGAGACAGTCACGACGCTGCCGTCGATGCAGGCCTGGAGCTCAACGCAGGTCACGATCTGGACCTGGATAACCTTTTCCGAATCCTGGAGCTACCCGGCGTGAAAGAGGTATCGATCGGCCATGCGCTCATATCTCACGCCCTTTACGTGGGGCTCTCCAGAGCGGTACAGGAGTTTCGGAGGGCCTGTGGACAAGAGCTATGAAAGAGGCAGAACAAGAGAAATTGGGTTGAGAGGTTCACCGTTCACCATTGTTTTAACCTTTAAACCCTGAACCCTGAACGTTTCCATGGATGTTTTTTCCGCTATCTCAGAGATTCGACGCGTTCGCTGGGCTGAGCCCCGTGCCACCTGGGGATTCGTCCCCACCATGGGATTCTTACACGAGGGTCACCTCAGCCTGGTGCGCAGGGCCAGGGAGGAAAACGATCGTGTCGGCGTGAGCATCTTTGTTAACCCGACTCAGTTTAATGATACCCGTGATCTGGACACCTATCCCCAAGACCTGGAACGCGATTTAGGGATGCTCCAAGCCGAAGGCGTGGATCTGGTGTGGAATCCCAGCCAGGAGATCATGTATCCTTCTGACTACGAGACGTATGTAGAGGTGACGGAGGTTAGCAAGGTGCTCGAAGGCGCAGCCCGCCCCGGGTTTATTCGCGGGGTAGCCACCGTGGTAGCAAAACTCTTCAACGTGTTCCAGCCTCACCGTACCTACTTCGGTCAGAAGGATGCGCAGCAGGCAGTGGTAATCAAGCGCATGGTGGCTGACCTCAATTTTCCGATCGAGGTAATCGTATGCCCCACAGTGCGAGAGGCGGACGGGCTGGCCATGAGTTCCCGAAACTCCAAGCTGGCCCCTGCTGCCCGCAGCAAGGCGACCTGTCTCTACCGCGCCCTGCTCGCTGCCAAGGAGCTTTTCGAGGGGGGAGAAAATGATGCTGAAAGGCTCAGGGCCACCATGGCAGGGGTAATCAACGACACGGAATCAGCTCGCTTGGAATACGTGAGCGTTGCCCACCCCGATACCCTCCAGGAGCAAACCGTTGTCCCTGATCGATCGCTGCTGTCCTTGGCCGTTTTCTTCGATACCGTGCGGCTGATAGACAGTATAGTAGTGGAGAGATAACATTTCATTTAGCTCAGAAAATCACCTCGCTGGGGCAATGTGAGAGATGCTGGCTCCTCGTATTTTGGCTCTTTCACACGGAGTACTGGAGTATTGGATGATTGGAGTATCGAAAACTGCTGGAGCGGATATCCTCCAAACACGGTCCATGGGAGACCGTGTTGGCATGACCTTCCTGACATCCAAAACCCTTCCTCCGATTCTATCCCATTCCTCCATTCCTCCATTCCTCCATTCCTCCAGGCCGCCTTCCTTGGGGCTCCAAACAAAGCAGCATCGACTGGGAGGGGTTTCTTTACCGGTTCTTTCGAAGCTTGGAGATGAATATTGCTCATGAAACCCGAAACCTGTGCAGAGATCAACCTCGACAACCTTGCCCATAACATCCGCGCCATTCAAAAAAAGGTCTTGCCCTCGAGGGTAATCCCGGTCGTAAAGGCCGATGCCTACGGTCATGGAGCCGTTCCGGTTTCAAATCGCCTTGCGAGAGAAGGTCTCACCATGGTGGCCGTGTCCCGGCTGGAGGAGGCCATGGAGTTGAGGGATAGCGGGGTTGCGCAATCCATCCTTATCTTTGGGAGGCTCTTCCCCGGTGAGATCCCCACGGCAATACGGGCAGGCTTCCGCCTGAGCGTATGCTGTGCAGAGGATATCCGCTGGATTGAGGAGTCCGGACAGGAACAGCCTGCCTTTGTGCATGTGAACATCGACACCGGCATGGGGAGAATGGGGTTCATGACCGATCAAATTTCCCAGTGTTTCGATCAGCTCATCAACTCCAGACACTGCCTATGGGAGGGGCTGTACAGCCATTTCTCCACCTCAGATGAGCGAGATAAAGACTATGCACGCCTTCAAGTATCACGATTTCGCGAGATCCTGGATCGGATCCAAACCCTGGAGAAAAGGCCTTCCCTTGTGCACATGGCTAACAGCGGTGCTATCCTGGATATCCCGGAGAGCTATTTCGATGCTGTTCGACCTGGAATCCTCATGTACGGGCACTATCCCTCATC
>CAYPNL010000253.1:0-1593 GCA_964412045.1 uncultured Desulfobacteraceae bacterium | reverse complement strand
AAAAAAGATTGTGGGAGCCTTGGCTGCGAAACAAGCTCAAGTTTCCATTTCTAGTCGAACGAATGGAAGATGAAGACGATGCATATTTCACAGACAGATTTGAGCCCTGTCCCCTTTTGCTTGCGGTATACAACGTGGTCAAGGAGGCCCAGGACTTTCCGCCTATCAACGAATCCAGTCTATGCTCACCAAGTGGGCAACCTTTTTAAAATCAGGATCCCCTGTCACCACTCTCGCAGAGTGCTCCATTGCACAGACTAGGGCAAAGGAGTCGGCATATGAAATGGGATAGTGCGCTTTCATTTCGGCTGCTTTAAACACAAGGTTCTGTGGGACGGGAAGCACCTGTAAGCCCAACTGGTGAACTCGGGCCAATACCTCTAACTTCTTGCTATCGCCAAAACGCCTTTTCGTTATATAAATGTATAGGGGGTCACATCTTGAATTGTGCATTAACCTTGCTCAGTTTGCCCTGAAATATCAGGCTTGTTTTGTTCTCTTTCAGCTCCGCAATCACATGGCTGACGCCATTTTACCATTTTCATTTTCTGCTCCGGCGATGAAGGATGTGGTGAAGGGAAGGCAAGAATCCAGCAAATTCCTGTTGACACGCGAGGGGGATTAGGCTAAAAAGATAAAAAATGCTGGGGGAGCTGGTTTGCTGAGAAATTCCTGACTTGCCCTTATAGATTTCATGTTGGGTAAGCAGAATGACCCCTTGAACCTGTCCGGGTAATTCCGACGTAGGGAACGCGGTTGAAAAACAGAGGGCCGTAATTCTGAAATCTGGGATTGCGGCTTTTTCCGCTCCATGGTCTCCGGTCAGCACAACCCCTCCAAGTAAAGAATCCACACCTAGAAGATGGAGCCCTGTTTAGAGCCCCCTGTAAAGGAGCCGAATGTGTGCCTTCAGACCATGGGATTGTTGGAGTAATGGAGTGGTGGAGTGGTGGAGCGTGCCAAGGAAAGGACTATGACCGGCAGAGCAATCGTCTCTGACAACGACCAGAAGACATGGTTTTCTGAGAAGAGTAAAAACTTGATTTGATTTGTAGCTTTGCTCAGGCGTTACATCGTTAATCCTCAGCTCATTCAGCCTAACAAAGGAGCAGCCATGAAGAGGATCTTGACTATTGCCGGCTCTGATTCAGGCGGCGGAGCCGGTATTCAGACGGATCTCAAGACGATCACGGTTTTGGGCGGATACGGCATGAGCGTGATAACGGCGCTCACCGCACAGAACACCGTCGGGGTCCAGGCGGTTTATGAGCTGCCGCTCGAGTTCATCGAAGAACAGATAGACTCCGTCATGGAGGATATCGGAGCAGATGCGGTCAAAACAGGGATGCTCTCAAGCTCCGCGATCGTGCGTCTGGTAGCATCCAAGATGAAACACTACCACGTAAAGCGCCTGGTCGTGGACCCGGTTATGGTGGCAAAAAGCGGCGACCCTCTGCTCAAGGAAGAGGCCCAAGAGGCCCTCAGAAAGGAGTTGATCCCCCGTGCCTTTGTGGTGACGCCGAACCTCCCCGAGGCATCGGTTCTCGCCGGCATAGAGGTTGATCATCTCGAGGCCATGAAGGAAGCGGCACG
>CAYPNL010000252.1:0-4411 GCA_964412045.1 uncultured Desulfobacteraceae bacterium | reverse complement strand
TTGGATTTTGTTATTTTCTCAGTTTCCGGAAGAAACTGAGAAAGACAATCAGCCAGAGGCTGACAAGTCCGCCGGAGGCTGATAAATCTGCTTTCAGCGGAAGAGAATCATGTCTCTTGTTGAATGGTTACGGTATGAGCTTAACAGCTTTCTACCTTTTGCCCCGCCGGAGGCGGGCAAGCCGTTCTCCGTTTCTCCGATTCAAAGAAATGGTCTATCTGGTTTGTAAAGCGTTAGGAGTGTCCCGATGAAATATGCTCCGCATTTCATGGGATTAAATTGGGTGCGTTGATCATTCGGTTCTTAAAGCACTGCCAAGGCAAATGGCGTTACACGCTGTGCCAGTTCTCGAGCTTAATATCAGTAAAATGTTTGAAGTCATGAATGTTTCGAGTTACCAAAATCAACCCATTTACTTTGGCTATTGCGGCAATCTGTCCATCGACAAATGGACGAGTTATGCCTTTAGACGATAACCGGGCACGTTCTTTTGCATGCCATTCTGCTGCCCTGTCATCATAAGGAAGAATCGGCATGGTGTGTCTGACAATATCATTCAGGAAGGAAGCGATTATCTCCTTTTTACGGGACATGCTCAGAAGCTCACAACCAAATTGAAGCTCATGCCAGACAGGAGCAGCAGTCACCATCTCATGCTGATGCACCTCAAGGTGTTTCATAACCGATGTGTTAGGATGAGTTTTCACGGCCTCTGATAATACATTTGTATCCAGAAGGTACCTCATCATCCTCTTAGGTTAACCTCTCTCCCCACAGAGGAATCCCGTAGACCTTCAAAATCGCTATCAGAGATCTCGATGCCTTCATCCTGGATATTTTGCCGGAACACTAAGAGGGCATTCCAAAATCCGTTAACCTGGCGGCTAAGCTGTTGATATTCCTGAATCGACAGCAGTACCGCAACCGGCTTTCCTCTTCTCGTCAACTCAACATACCGCCCTTTCTCTACATAATGAATAACAGAGGGCAATCTATTTTTTGCTTCAGCTATGGAAAGTTGCATTTGCATACGTATTACCTATTTTTAGATGATGGAATAATTATAGCCATCGTTATGGCTATATGCAATTATGTTTTCAAGCTTCTGTAGTAGTCGAGGAGGATTTGGAGGACCTCGGGGCGGCTGAACTCAGGAGGGGGCATCTCGCCGTTGGAGAGCATCCTTCTGAGTTCCGTCCCGCTGATCAGTAATCGGTCTTCCGGGCTGTGCGGGCACGTCTTGAGCGAGGCCATGCCCTCGCACTTATAGCAGTAAAAGGTCCAATCGATGTTGAGGGGCTTGATCTCGAGATCATCCGGGCTGAGGGACTCAAAGATTTTTTGGGCGTCAAACGGCCCATAATAGTTGCCCACACCGGCATGGTCCCTTCCCACGATGAGGTGGCTGCAGCCGAAGTTCTGCCTGATCACGGCGTGGAGAAGCGCCTCACGAGGGCCTGCGTAGCGCATCTCCATGGGATAGACCCGCATGACGACCCGCTCTGTGGGATAGTAGTTTTTGAGGAGCACCTCGTAGCACCGGATCCTGACCTCGGCAGGGATGTCGTCTTCCTTAAGGGCGCCTACCAGGGGGTGGATGAAGAGGCCGTCGCTGATCTCAAGGGCGATCTTGGTGCAGTATTCATGGGAGCGGTGGATGGGGTTTCTGACCTGAAAGGCAGCAATGGTGGACCACCCGCGTTCCTTGAAGATGCCCCGTACCTCAGACGGACGTGCATAGTAGCCGGGGAAACGGGAGGGATATGCTCCCTCGCTTAATGCCGTTACCGGCCCTCCCAGGAGGATTTCTCCTTGGTGGTAGAGTTTTGCTACCCCGGGGTGTTTGGTGTCTGTTGTCCTAAATATGCCGTGCGCCTCCAGCTCCTTGTCGTAGGTGAATTTTTCTTCAAGGAGCATGGTACCCATAATCTCGCTGGTTGCGCTATCCACTAAGGCCACCTCGTTGCCTTCTTTGAGAGAGCCGGCTTGATCTTTGGTGACGGATAGGGTGATAGGAACCGGCCAGAAGGTTTTATCGGCGAGGTGCATATCCCGGATCACGCCATGATAGTCTTCCTTGCTCATAAAGCCTTTGAGGGGGCTGAATGCCCCCATAGCCATCATGATCAGGTCTGAGACCTCGCGGGAGTTCATTTCTATTTGGGGCAGGTGCTTTGCTTTTTCCAATGCCTTGCTGCGTGCTTGTCCTTCAGCCAAGAGGGGGTTCAGTGTTCCGCCGTGTGGTGATATGGGCATGTTTGGCTCCTTTCTATCGTTCAATCTTAGTGCAGGGATGCAGACAGTTTATGACATTTTCCGGGCCACATTGGAAGAGGGAATCTCTGTTGTTTTCGACAGGATGAACAGGATTTTCTGGATTGTTTTTTGCCTCACCACTTTCCGGACGAAAGTGGTGAGAGTCAATCCTGCCTAAAGGCGGAAAAATAACAGTGTTCCTCTTCACAGGTACTGGTTCCGGGGCTGATAGCTGATAGCAGATTTTTGCCATAGAGCAAAGGGCAGTTAGATGAAATTAAGGATGTAAAGCATGGCAATTGCCATACAGCCTATGAAGATATTCATGGGAATGCCGATCTTCAGAAAATCCTTGAACCTGTATCCCCCTGGGCCATACACCATGAGGTTTGTTTGATAGCCGAGGGGAGTTGCAAAACAGGCAGATCCGGCCAGTGCCACGGCAATGAGGAAGGGGCGAGGATCAGCGCCTGCCTGGGTTGCTGCCGACAGTGCGATGGGGAAAAGCAGCGCTGCTGCCGCATTGTTGGTGATGATCTCTGTGTAGATGCTCGTCATGAAATACACGCCGGCTAATATCCCGAGAGGGCCGAACGAGCCAACCGCGATAATCAACTTGTCCGCCAGAAAGTAGGCAACGCCGGAGTTATCCAGGGCCCTGGCAATGCCGAATGAAGAGGCGATGATGAGAAGCACGCCCCAGTCGACACTTCTTCGTGCCGCCTGAGGGGTAATGCATTTTGAGAGAATAAGTATGACGGCTGCGATGCAGACCGAGGCCAAGATCGGCACGATATTAAATACCATTGACAGGATCATCAGGATAAGGATGAAAAAAGAAAAGACCGAATACCACCGTGGTTTTGAAGGTATTTTTTCAGATTCCGACACGAGATAGAAATCTTTTGAATTATACCAATCCTTTAAGAAGTCCGGCCGTGCCATAAGGAGCAAGGTATCCCCTGCCCGGAGCACGATATCGCCGACCTTTTTCTGGATTCGCTCCCCACTCCTGTGGATTGCCAGGATTGCTGCATTGTAGCGGCCTCGAAAATTGCTCTCCCGTACGGTATAGCCGATGAGCGGGGATGCGGGAGATATGACTGCCTCAAAGGCCTTGACCTCATCGGAGTTATAATTTTTTAGGTCGAATGTACTATCCTTCAGTACGGTGAGGCCTGGTGTTTTCTGGAGCTCTATGATGGTTCCCGGCAAACCCGTGAAGAAGAGTCTGTCCCCCACGTGGATCTTCTCATCATGCCCGACAGGGGCAAGTATTTGTTGATTACGTTCTATCTGGAAGAGGAATACCCCTCGTAAATGCCGCAACCCTGCCTCTTCAATGGTATTCCCACGGTGTTTGTATCCGGTTTCTACCTTCAGCTCAATCACAAACTCCCGTGTCTTTTCGCCAAGTTCAACCATCGGCCCTTTTCTGTCCGGCAGGAAACGGTGACTGAAAAGTGAGACAGCCCCTACGCCGATGATCATCAGGGGGATGCCTACCTTCGAGATCTCAAAGAAGGACATGCCGCCAATGCCATTTTCAATCATCAACCCATGGACAACAAGGTTGGTGCTGGTGCCGATGAGCGTGCAGGTGCCTCCCAAGATCGCTGCGTAGGAGAGGGGGATAAGGAATTTAGAGGCTGCCTGATTGTTCTTTCGCGCCCACGAGGTAATAACCGGTATGAGCATGGCCACTATCGGGGTGTTGTTAAAAAATGCCGAGATAAAAGACACAGGGAAAAGAAACCGAAGCAGTCTCACCGAGGTGCTGTGTATATCATTGCCGAGAAAGATATCTCCTAATCGATTGAGGACACCGGTTTCCTGCAGGGCTCGTGCGACAATAAACAAAAATCCAACGGTGAGCATGCCGCTGTTTGAAAACCCGGCAAAGGCATCCTTCAAGGTGACAACTCCGCCTACAATCAAAAGCAGCAAGACTGAGAAGATAGTAATATCAGGGTCAAAGAACTCTTTGACCAAGGCGATGGTCATGAGGACTAAGAGGATGAGTGTGTACCAGAATGCGAACTGTTCCATGAATGATGAGTTGATGGGATCGTCCGCCAGGCTGACGGCGGATAAATTTGGAGCGTTATTATCGTTATACGCGTTGAGATCGTTGAGATCGTTAGGAGCGTTGATC
>CAYPNL010000251.1:0-4339 GCA_964412045.1 uncultured Desulfobacteraceae bacterium | reverse complement strand
CACTGTCTTCTAAGGTCTTGGTCCGTGTGCGCCGGTTTGAAGCGGCCTCCCGACTCGTCGATGTTAGGGTATGATGGGGAAAAAGAGACCCCCTGCCCATGCACCTCGCCAAGGGTGACTATTTTGCCCGTACCAAAGGGCGGGAATCAGTTTTCAAAGAGATGATATGTTGCTTTTATTCTGTATGTGCGCAATTGCCTTTGATAGCCTTGTAATCACCATATCCCGGCCCATAACCTCCATTACCTCGAAGATGCCCGGGCTCACCGTTGTGCCTGTGAGGGCGACCCTCAAGGGCTGAGCAACCACGCCGAGCTTTATTCCCTGCGTTTCCATGAAGGTAGCCAGGATACGCTCCAATCTATCCTTTGTAAAGGGCTTTGCTCCTGTAAGAACGGAGAGCAATTCTTCGAGGAGATGTAAGGACTCGGACACCAAGAATTTCCTGTCTGCCTCGGGCTCATAGGTGATCTCTTTAAAGTAGAATAGCGACTTCTCTGCCATCTCGAGCAATGTCTTGGATCTCGGTTTTAGGGTGCTGACCGCCCCTGTTACCGTTTCCCCTTTCAATTGCTCGCAGCCGAGGCTATGGAGGAAGGGGATGAGGAGATCTTTGAGAACTTCGTCGTTTTCTTCCCTGATGTACTTTGCGTTCAGGTCGAGGAGTTTCTCCATGTTAAAAATCCCCGCTGATTTTCCCACGCGATCGAGAGAGAATAGATCGATAAGCTCCTGGATGGTAAATTTCTCCTGATCCCCGTGGGACCACCCCAAACGTGCCAGAGAGTTTAGCAGGACATAGGGCAGAATTCCCATTTCTCGAAAGGCGAGGACCGAGGTTGCTCCATGTCTTTTGCTGAGGGGTGTCCTGTCCGGACCGAGAATCATGGGCAGGTGGGCATAGTGGGGAATTGACTTTCCAAGAGCCTTGTAGATAAGGATCTGACGGGGTGTATTGTTTATATGGTCATCACCCCTGATCACATAAGTCACCCCCATCGTACTGTCGTCTACCACCACTGCAAAATTGTAGGTAAACGTGCCGTCTGAACGCTGTAGGATCAGGTCGTCGAGTTGCTCGTTTTCAATGGAGATGGTTTCCTTTACCAGATCTGTGAACGTGGTTGACCCGGTCAAGGGGCTTTTCAATCGCACGACAGCGCCAGGCGACTTTCCGAGGTCCTTATCCCTGCACGTACCATCGTATTTGGGTTTTAACCCCCTTTGTATGGCCTCGTTCCGCTTTTTCTCCAGTTCCTCAGGGCTACAGTGACAGTAGTAGGCGTTGCCTGAGGAAAGCAGTTCTTCAAGTGCCTCATGATAGAACTGTGACCTCTGGGATTGAAAGTATGGCCCATCATCCCAATCGAGGCCGAGCCACCTCAATGATTCAATGATGGCCTGGGTGTTTTCCTCTGTTGACCTGGCAGTATCCGTATCCTCTATCCTGAGGATGAATCTTCCCCGATGGTGGCGGGAGAAAAGCCAATTGAACAGCGCTGTTCTGGCTCCCCCGATGTGCAATGTTCCTGTCGGACTCGGTGGAAATCGTGTGACTACCTGTTCCGTATCCATATTCATATAGTAACTGCAGACGAACGCAGACTTTTAAGAAACCATCAAGGTTATCAATATAAAGCCCCGTTTCGGAGCTATTTGTTATTTTTTGTCCGTGTGTGCCGGTGGCTTCACGGGATTATTGTTTAAAATCTATGGCCAACTGAACGCCCAACTCCAGGGCCTGTCTGTTCAAGTCCAGGGTGCCCGAAGGAATCCTGACCTTAAGTACCTTCATGATCGATTCCTTCGTGACAAGCTGGGTGAGCTGGGCAAAGGCGCCGATCATGCAGATGTTGAACACGATCGGGCTTCCGATTGTCTCGATCGCCGATCGGTACAGATCAAGCCCAACTTGTTTGGCATCTACCTTGTTCCTTTGCCGCACATAGTGGTTATCGGTTAACAGGAGTCCGCCTGGACGAATAAGGCCCGAGAACTTATCGTATGCCTCTTGGGCGAGACATACGAGGATATTCGGCTGGATCACCTTGGGGAACCGTATGTCGGTATCTGAGATGATGACATCGGATCTGCTCGCACCTCCTCTGGCCTCCGGGCCGTAAGATTGTGATTGCACGGCATTAAGTCCCTCGTAGAGCACCGCTGCCTCAGCCACGATGATCGCTGCGGTGATCACACCCTGCCCCCCGGAGCCTGAGAAGATGATCCTACGCCGTTCCATCCCTATCCTCCGTGAGACGCCGTCTGCATAATCTTCTCATATTGCTCGCAGTACTCCGGCAGTTGTTCGTCAACGAAGATCCCACGCTCGATTAACTCAGGGTTATTCTCCTTATCCTTGCTCCCTATGGGGGTTGTGTGGGTCCTGTAATATTTGAGCATCTCCACAGCGCTGGAGAATTTGTTTTTCCTGCCATAGTAGGTAGGGCACTGAGAGAGCACATCCACGACCGAGAATCCTTTATGTTTGATCGCTTTTTCAATGATCTTTATCATGGAGGTCACATGAAAGGTGGTGGTTCTCGCCACAAAGGAGGCCCCAGCCCCTATAGCGAGCTTTACCACATCAAAGGGACGATCTATATTGCCATAGGGAGCGGTTGTGGCAAAGTCGCCATAAGCTGTTGAGGGCGAGTACTGTCCCCCGGTCATGCCGTAAATATTGTTGTTCATGATAATGGCGGTGATATCGATGTTTCTTCTCGCCGCATGGATAAGATGGTTGCCGCCAATAGCGAAGGCATCGCCGTCCCCCATGGGAGCGATCACCGTCAGTTCCGGCCTGCTGAGCTTGACTCCTGTGGCAAAGGCCAGAGCCCTTCCGTGAACGGTGTGAAGCGTGTGGAAATCCAGGTACCCGCAGATACGCGAGGAACAACCAATGCCTGAGACGATAACGATATCATTTTTCCTCATCCCAAGGTTTTCGATTGCACGGATCATAGCCCCCATAATCGTGCCATGACCGCACCCAGGGCACCACAGATGGGGAAAGAAGCGTTCGCGAATATAGTCCTTCACCGCCATAAGGTAATTCCCTTCGCTCAATAGGGGAGTAGTGGAGCATTGGAATGATGAGCTTGCTTGCTCGTCATTGCTTGCACTCAAGCGATGCGGGTTTCTTCCTTTTTCCTTAACCAGGACTCCATTACTCCATCATTCCATTTCAGCTGCAAAATTCAACTGCTACGAAAGCCTCTTTGGCTTTATATGTTGTAGTCTATTCAGAAACGTCTACCTATGCCCCCTTTCCTTGGATTATCCTGAGGATATTCAGGATGTCGGCAGGAGCAATAAAGCTGCCGTCGATCTTGTTGGCAAGAAACACGTTGCCGGGATTATCGGAAACCCTTTTCACCTCATGAAGAATCTGGCCCATATTCATCTCAACGACGATCACACACGCAACTCCGGAGCACCGTTTCTTGACTATCCCATCGGGAAAGGGCCATAAGGTCTGGAGCTCCAGAAGCCCGAGTTTTTCGCCCTGCTGCCTCCTGTCCTCTACCACGTGAAGCGCAGTTCTCGCTGATGATCCATAGGAGATGAGCAGGATTTCTGCGTCGTCAATGTAAAACTCCTTGGTCATGGCGATCTGATGGGTATGGCCCTGGATTTTATCTACCAAATGTCGCATCAGCTCGTACACCACCTCCGGGTTGGTGGAGGGGAAACCCCACATATCATGGGCGAGCCCCGTAACATTATACCTATGGATACCACCGAAATCGGACATAGGCAGCCGGCCATCCTCCCGGGGCAGGTAGGGGTGATAATCGGTTCCTTCGGGCACCGAGGTCTTGAGTCTTTCTACCACGTTGATTTCACCTTGCTCCGGCACCATGAGCCTTTCCCTGGTATGGGCGACTACCTCATCCAGCAGCAGGATAACAGGGCTCCTGAATGTCTCGGCGAGATTGAAGGCCTCGACCGTGATGGCGAAGACGTCCTGGTTGTTCGATGCTGTAAGGGTAATGATTGCGTGTTCTCCATGGGTGCCCCAGCGCGCCTGCATGACGTCTCCTTGGCTTCCGCTCGTGGGAAGGCCGGTTGAGGGTCCCCCTCTCTGCACATTCAAAATTACACACGGTGTCTCGGTCATTACCGCAAAACCGAGCGCCTCCTGCATAAGGGAAAACCCTGGTCCGCTCGTTGCGGTCATAGTCTTCTTGCCGGTGAGTGAGGCCCCGATTATTGCACACATGGATGATAGTTCATCTTCCATCTGGATGAACTTCCCGCCCTTTCTGGGAAGCCGGTAAGAAAGCTGTTCAGCTACCTCCGTAGATGGGGTGATGGGGTATCCCGCGAAAAAATC
>CAYPNL010000250.1:0-2530 GCA_964412045.1 uncultured Desulfobacteraceae bacterium | reverse complement strand
GGTAGAGAATTAAAAGATAGAGTCGACACTATCGAATAAATCCCTTCCTTTCCCATTCCTTGGTCGTGCTAGACGGGGAGTTAGCGGTGCCCTGTAACCCGAAATCCGCTTATGCGGGGTTGAAAATCCTCCCTGAGAAACAGCAAGCAGGGGTGAATTCTTCCGGTCAAACAGGGGGTTGGAACTCGTGTGACAGAGGATTATGAACCCCGTCAGGTCCGGGAGGAAGCAGCGGTAAATAATTCACTCTGCATCACGAAGCAATCTGGCCCACGAACTTGTTCCGGCCGTGAGATCGTCTCTGTCTCTGTTCGAAGAAGGATGCACGACCAAGGTCCTTACCTTTTTACATCCATTATGCTCCTGATTCAATCCTTTCTGTAGGTGAGCGCATGATTGAAAAAGCCGCATCCATAGAATTCAATCGACAACTAGGAGCGGACATCTGGCTTATGGGGTTCCGCTCTGAAGGCCTTGCCTCTCTTGTCAAACCAGGTCAGTTTCTCATGATTCGAACAGAGGGCGTTTCAAAAGACCCCTTGCTACGGAGACCATTTTCCGTTCACGGAATTGCCGAGGGTAACACCATATTGATCCTCTACCGGACCGTGGGGAAGGTGACCTCGGTTCTTTCCCTTCTAAAAAAAGATGAGCAAATCTCCGTGATCGGACCATTGGGCAACGGGTTTCGTCTTCCCGGACCGAAACAGAGGGCAATCCTCATTGCTGGAGGTCTAGGCCTCGCACCGATGTACTTCCTCGTACAGTCCCTCCCTTTGGAAGCAAGGCGTAGTGCAACAATGCTCCTCGGTTTTTCCACATCACAAGAGGCTGTCCTTACCGATCAGATAAAGGATATGGGCCTGGAGCTGTCGCTCGCAACCGAGGATGGCTCACAGGGGTTCAGGGGCACTGTCACCGATCTCTTTGATCAGTTGATGGATCGTGATGCTTCAAAGAAATCCATCATTTATGCATGCGGGCCAAACTCCATGCTCAAGAAAATCGCGCAGCAGACCATGAGGTTAAACCTCACCTGCTATGTGTCGCTTGAAGGATCTATGGCATGCGGTCTGGGAATATGCCTCGGCTGTGCAATCAAGGCCGCCGCGAATCAAGATACCGAATACTACTATGTATGCAAAGACGGCCCTGTGTTTTCAGCCGAACTGATCGATTGGGAGGCCCTGTAATGGGCATAACGCCTGAGTTGTCCGTTGATATCGGTGGACTGAGGATAAAGAATCCGGTCATTGCTGCCTCGGGAACCTTCGGCTACGGGAGCGAACTCAAGCCCTTCTATGATCCCTCCCTCTTAGGCGCCATCGTGGTGAAGGGCCTCTCGCTAAAGCCTATGCCTGGGAATCCTCCTCCGAGGATTGTCGAGACACCCTGCGGCCTGCTCAACTCAATCGGGCTTGCGAACATCGGCATCGACGCCTTTATCGAGGAAAAGCTCCCCTTGCTGGCCGATAGCACAGTACCGGTTATCGCTAATATCTATGGGCACAGCATCGCGGAATATGGTGAGACCGCCGGGAAGATTGAAGAGGTGGACGGGATTTCCGCCATAGAAGTGAACATATCCTGCCCGAATGTCGACAAGGGGGGTATGGTCTTCGGTACGGATCCGGAAACCGCGGCCCTGGTAATCGATGGGGTCGTGAAATACACCACGAAACCGGTCATCGTAAAACTCACACCCAATGTCGCCGATATCGCTGTTATTGCAAAGGCGGTAGAATCAGCCGGAGCAAAGGCCTTGTCCGTTACCAATACGTTTCTGGGGATGTCAGTGGACATAGCCTCGAGACGGCCCACGCTGGCAAACACAGTGGGCGGACTCTCCGGACCTGCCATCAAACCCATGGCCCTGTACCTCACCTACCGGGCCGCTCAAGCCGTGAAGATCCCCGTAATCGGTCTGGGAGGCATCATGGACTACCAGGATGCTATCGAGTTCCTTCTGGTCGGGGCGCGCGCGATCCAGGTGGGAACCGCGAACTTCATCAACCCGAGGGCAGCCCTGGACATCGTGAATGGACTACGGGATTTCTGCGAAACGGAGCATATCACCGATATCAACGACCTCATAGGAAGCCTAGTCACTAGACAGGATTAGCAGCGTATTGTCCAAAAAGGAAATCACCAAAAATCAGCGGTGCTATTTCCTTGATACGAAAATCCGCAATGCACTGATTCAAAACTTAAATCCCGTTGCTATCGGCAATAATCGTGGAGAACTCTGGGAGAACTACATCATGACGGAGCGCTTTAAAAAAAGAGAATACTTGCGCCACGCAACCAATCCCTATTTCTGGAGAACCTATGATAGAAAGGAGATAGAACTTGTGGAAGAACAAGGGGGTAAGCTTTTCGGTTATGAGATAAAATGGAAGAATATCCCTGTAAAGCCGCCCAAAGAGTGGCATGAGAATTATCCTGACGCTCATTATCAGGTGATCCACAGGGAGAATTATCTAACATTCATCCAGTAGTGGAAAAAGGAAAGAGCTCTGAGATCTCTTGC
>CAYPNL010000249.1:0-2604 GCA_964412045.1 uncultured Desulfobacteraceae bacterium | reverse complement strand
CTTCACCATCTCAGGCTCGTACATGAATGACAGGACGAGCCCGTCAATATCTTCCAATGCCAGACAATGCTCCATGGTGAATGCTAGGGCCCTGATGTCGTGGACATCGCCGAAATCCATCGGGTTTGACATGCGGATTACCCCGGCCCTTCGGAACCCCTCTATCCTTTTCAGGAGTTCCGGCGGAAGAGGCGGGCAGGTAAAGCCATATCGCTCACACGCATCCCCTAAGATAACAGAAAAGCCGCCGGACATGGATATGACAGCCAGCCGTTCACCTTTGAGAGGAGGGAGCTGAAGGGTCTTGGCAGCCACGGTCATATGGTGAAGGTCCTCCACGCGCACAATACCCGCCTGTTTCAGTGCCCCGTCCACGACCGCGTCGTTGTTCGAGAGGGCTGCGGTGTGGGAGTAGGCGATGTCCGATGCAGTTCTACTCACGTTAGATTTGAAGATAACAATCGGTTTTCGCGATTCCCTGGCCAGTCTTGTTAGTTCCCTGCCGTCCTGGATGCTCTCGAGATATATGTGGATCTGTTCGGTCTCTTCATCCTCGAGAAGATGCCTCACAAAATCGATTTCATTCAGGTCCAGCTTGTTGCCAACACTGATGATTTTTGAAAATCCCACATACTCTTCAGAAAAGTAGTAGGCACACTGGGTGGTGACGCCCCCGCTCTGAACGATGATGCCCACCGGACCATTTCTGAAACGCCTGGGCTGCAAGGGATTGAATGGCGTGCAGAGCCCTGATCCGGGACATATGACGCCGATGCAGTTGGGCCCGATAAATCGGATCCCGTAACGCCTGGCGATACTGACCATCTCGTTTTCCGCCTCATTGCCCTCGTCCCCGAGTTCTCTGAATCCCCCTGTGGAGATGACGGCCCGCAGTATCCCTTTTTGGCCGCAGATATCGAGTGTTTCCGCCACAAACCGGGCAGGGACCAAGATCACCGCCAGGTCGATTCCTTCAGGCAAGGCCCCTGGGTCAGTGATGATAGTCTTTCCGTGCACAGTCCCCGGCTCGCGGCCAACTGGATATATAGGACCCTGAAAACCGAGTTCCAGGGACTGGATGACGATATTTTTGGCCAGATTTCTGGGATTGTCGGCTACGCCGAAGATAACGATGCTGGAAGGATAGAAAAATCGGTTCATCCTTGATTCTTCATAAATGGGGACGGAGGTTCCAAAACGACTCCAGTCGCTAATTCCAGGTATCTTGCCACAATCTCCACCTGAGAATAAACCAGCAATCTTTGGATTTCGTTCAGGTATAATATTCGAATTGGCTGTTGCATGAGATCGGACATTCTTTTAACAGGCACAATATCCTGTATGCGGGTGGATTCACGCTATACGATAGATTTCGTGCCCAAGGTTATTTCTGGGCCTCTGCTGAAGCCGTCTTAGATTACGGAATCAAACATGAAATAGCAAGGATTTATGAACTGACCGAAATCCTCTCTAAGGTATCAGGTTTTGATCCTGGGATAAGGGAACATCGCAGAAAGTAGCATCCCGCAACAAATTCTGCTCTGGCAGACATATCACAGGGTTTTGAGGTGGAGGATATTCTATGGTTTCTGAAAGCGATCTCAGGAATCATCAGGGTGAAAACATCATTGGTTTCACCCCGGCTCCTTTTGACTATCAGCTTCCATCTATGCACGGACCATAGCCATCAGGCTCGAGGCAGGCTCTCAGGCAGGAGTGCTGATGGAATTGAAAAATAGTACCTCAACAAATTCAAAGAGTTCCCGGAGTTCCCGCAAACCTTGATATCGCCACGCAGTAAGTCAATCAAGACAAGGATGTTCTGTAACTTAAACCCCTATTCGCTATGTAACTCTTAGAATTTGACGAAAGTGCTGAATTATGTATAATTCATAAAGAGTAGAGACTCTAACAGAGAGGTTATTGATGGAACATTTACATCGGGTCACGTTCGATCCCCAGATAATGGGAGGGAAACCCTGCATTCGTGGGATGCGTGTGACTGTTGGGATGATTGTCGGGCTCATTGCGACCGGGAAGAACATTGAAGAAGTTCTGAAAACTTATCCCTATCTTGAGAGGGAGGACGTGCTTGAGGCCTTGGCCTATGCCGCATGGCGTGCAGAGGAAAAGGAAATACCGCTGGCTTCCTGATGAAAATCCTCATCGATATGAACCTACCGCCCGCATGGGTGGGATTTTTAGAGAAAGAAGGCTATGAAGCAGTTCACTGGTCGAAAGTAGGGGATTTCGGTGCAACAGATACAAGCATCCTGGCATGGGCAAAGGAACACGAGTATATCGTCTTTACACACGACCTGGATTTCGGAGCCATCCTTGCCGCTTCGAAAGGAATAAGTCCCAGTGTCATTCAGATGCGCACTCAGGATACATTTCCTGAGTCATGTGCAGAAATGATACTTACAGCGCTTAATCAGTTCAAAGGTGAATTAGAAAAAGGCGCATTACTCTCTGTTGATCGATATAAGGCAAGAGTCCGGATCTTACCCTTAAAGGCTTAGGTGCCCCCTTTCCCTCTCCGCTTCTTTTCCCTTTCAGCTATGCCTGCCCCGTGGAATGCGAAGCATATTCCACTGGGGAGCT
>CAYPNL010000248.1:0-4235 GCA_964412045.1 uncultured Desulfobacteraceae bacterium | reverse complement strand
GGGCAGGGTGCAGAAGGTGGTGACCAAACACCAGGAGCAGAACGAAAAAGGCTATGAGGAACGGGAGGTAGACCGCTACCAGGTCTCGGTGAAGATCTTGACTGTGGACGGAGGGATCAGGGTCCTGGTGTAAGGATACCCCTATGAGACGGTATTCCTTTGAAGCTTTCGGGCCTCTATATGCCTCACCATCAAAGATTCCTGTCAACCGAGGCATTTTCCTACAATCACCCCCTGAAATACCCAGCTGTTCTGGATTTTATGGCGTCTGGAAAGTTGGACTGGTTCCGGGTGAGACGGGCCGCAAATCGGGGCCACAATCCACAAACACAACCGAAGCACGGGGTAGGTATGGCCTTTTTCTCCCTATGAAAGCCAATAAACCATACCAGCATAACTCAAGCAAACGAAAGGAGGGATTACCATGATCGAGAGGATATCCATGGATGACTATGCACAAGGAATAGCCATTACCGCCTATACCGACGGCTATTCCTATGATGAATATAACTCCCTGTATCTTATCTCCATCCTGGGCCATGACAGTGCAGTCAAGGCCATCAGCTCTGGGATCATCTCCCAGAGAGATGTGACCATTGAGCGGGAAGGCACATGGAGAAGCCACCGTGCCCTGTATGGTGAGAAATACCGGATCATGAGCGCACGGCTGGAATCGGGGCTCCTGCACCAGATCGTAGCGGTTGATGAGCTGTTCAGCCAGGGATCAAACAGCAGGGGCCTCATCTATATAGGCAGGGGCACGGACATGAACACGGTGATCTTCAACACCATCAAAAAGAACCTCGGCACGCCCCTGCTCCCTGAGTGGAGCGAGTGGCTCATCAGGCGGGTAAAAGAAGAGGACTCCCTGGAGCTCATGGAGGGGACTGTACCGGTAGTACGGCTCACCCTGGGCGAAAAGGAGCTTGACTCGATTATAAGTGAAGGCATTCAACAGAGAAGTATCAGATTCTAAGAAAGGAGTGATGCATATGATAACAGACATAGGAAACGTAACAGACTACCTGAAAACCTATGGCACCCAGCTTGCCGAAAAGGTTACGCAGACCGCCGAGCCATTATTCAATCCTGGAGATCCCTGGGATGCAAAGATGGATACCCTCCTGAGAGCTCCCTTTGCTGCACAGGGGGATGTGATTATGAGCTTGGTAAAAACCCTAGAGGAAAAAACCAGCGCCATGGTTATCGGGGAATGCGGAACGGGGAAGACATTGATTTCCCATGTTACGGCATATCTTTCAACAAACGGCAGAAAACCTCCACGCGTGCTTATCATGGCGCCTGGACACCTGGTCAAGAAGCACCAGAGAGAGGTAATGCAAACCATCCCCCGTGCTCAGGCCCGGATCATCAGAAGACTCACTGATGTCCTGGCCATTGATACCACCACGGTAAACAAGGTCCCGGAGTACTACATCATCTCCAAGGACCGGGCCAAGCTGGGCTATGCCTGGCGGCCGGGTGTGATTCTCTCACGACTCCACGGGGGCTTTGTGTGCCCCGCCTGCGGCAGGCTCATCGTAAACACCGACGGTGTCCCCGTGGGTAAGGGGTATTTTACCACGAAGAAGTGCCGCTGTTTATCCTGCAGATCCCCCCTGTGGCAGGCGGATAATACGAGGGTACGGCGGTATGCCATAGCGGAATATATCAAAAACCATATGAAGAGGTTTTTTGACTTCTTCATCGCTGATGAGGTGCACGAGTTAAAAGGAGGCACAACAGCCCAGGGAAACAGCTTCGGGGCATTGGCGTCAGCATCAAAAAAGACCATTGCTTTAACCGGTACCCTCTTGGGCGGCTACGGGGATGATATCTTCTATATCCTCTATAGGCTCTCTCCCCGGACCATGAAGCAGGAAGGCCTGGAGTACCATAAGATATCACAATGGATGAGTCGGTATGGGGTACTGGAGAAGATCACCAAATACAGCTCAGAGGATAATACCTGGTCCAAGGGAAAGAAGACATCTACCATACTCAAGAGAAAACCGGGGATCAGTCCTTTAGTATTCAGCAACCACCTGCTGGGGAACTGTGCCTTTTTACATTTGGCTGATATTGCCTTGAAGCTCCCTGCCATCTCCGAGCAGGTGGTGTGTGTGGAGATGGAGCCTGAGCTGGAGGAGGCCTACCGGGTGCTTGAACGTGCCCTCTATAACGCCTTGAAAGACGCCCTTACCAGGGGCTCAAAACGGCTCTTAGGTGCCTATCTCAACAACCTCCTAAGCTACCCGGATAAGCCCTTTGATAATCTCCCTATCATTGACCCGGCAACCAAGGATCTGCCCAAAGACGAGCAGACCATCATTGCTCTCCCTCAGGAACTTTCCCGAGATACCACCTATGCCAAGGAACAGCAGCTTGCAGCGCTTGTCAAAGGAGAGGTAGGGAAAGGCAGAAGGTGTTTTGTCTTTGCCACCTTTACCGGGACCAAAGACCTTACCCCCCGGCTGAAGGAGATCCTTGATCGAGAGGGGATAACCACAGAGATCCTGCGATCCCAGGTCAAGCCGGAAATGCGGGAGGAATGGGTGAGCTCAACGGTACGGCAGGGAGTTCAGGTCATCATCTCCAACCCCAAGCTGGTGGAAACCGGGCTTGATCTCCTGGATTTTCCCACGCTTATCTTTTATCAGACGGGATATTCCGTGTATACCCTGCGGCAGGCATCAAGGCGGTCATGGAGGATCGGACAAAAGCGGGATGTGAAGGTGTATTATCTTTTTTATAAGAATACTCTCCAGGAGAAGGCCCTCCAGCTCATGGGCTCTAAGATGGAGGCATCATTAGCCATTGAGGGGAAGTTCTCTGAAGAGGGGCTTTTGGCCATGACCCAGGGAGAGGATATGAGTACTGCGTTAGCCAAGGCACTGGTCAATGGCCTGGATGTGGAAGGGGCGGAGGCTATCTGGCGAAAGATCAATGAGAAGAATGCGGAGATGACGGGAAAGAGCGTTCCTGAGGATCGTGCTCCTGAGCCTGGGGATAGAAAGGAACGTGAGGAAGCAGAAGAAGAACCAGCAGGGCCTGAACCTTTGCCCAAAGATCCCGACAAGGTGGTCTATGTGGACTTCATGACCTTTGTGGGTAATAAGCGGAAGAGGAAAAAGGTTACGAAGGTGGCCATGACCCAGGCTGAGCTCGATGAGGTGATTGAGAGAAACGAAGAGCAGGTGCACGTGCAGCTCACCCTTTTCTGAGGAAAAAAGGTGAGGCAATGAGGGTCCATTGTGGGAGAGGCACTCGCCGCCTCTCCCAACGTGGTGAAAGGATAAGGTAATTACTTTACTGCATCCTTTAAGGCCTTCCCTGGTACGAATTTGGCTGCTTTTTTGGCACCAATTTTAATATCGATTGGTTAAGCCGTATTTAGGCTTACAATTATGTTGGAACATCCGCTGTAAGAATCTTTTGCGTCACTGGCGAATAGGTATCGAAGAAGCAGGAATAAAATATCTCTATCTCGCAATTGGTTTCTTGGAGTAGCGTGAAAGTGATGATTCAGATTTGGTTAGCAAAGCTCCTCTTATATTAGTTTCACTGCGCATTGAACGTGTCCGCCTTAATAAAAAAACCAACCGTTATGCTTACGTAATAGCTTATAGCGGTGAAGACATAGAGACTAATCTTTCCTTGGCAGAGAAGCTGGATCATAATTTCGATCTAATTTTACCGTAACTAACAAAAGATTTGAGTCCGGAAGATTATTTTAATCAGATCAATGAGAATATTAATAAAAAAGAGTTCTGGCGCTTAGCAAAGGAGATGGCCGTTGGATTTTTCAGTTTTTCGAAGCTTAGGCTTTATAGAGATCTTGATGATGCCAGTTGGCCAATCGAAAAGCAATTGACCGATCATCTGATTATTCAAGATATTCTTGCTGGTGGAAAACACGAAGGGGTTGATGCTCAGCTATTCTATAGGGAGGAGTATGATATCGATAATGATCCTGATTCTGATAAAATTCCTCTGGTTCTTGACGCGGATAGTTCACAACATTCGACGATAGTAGATGCAATATTAAAAGGAAAAAATCTCGTCATTGAAGGTTCACCAGGCACCTATTTAGTTTTCCCGGTATTTTACAGCGGAGAGAAGTTCAATCCTAATGGTTAAGGGAGGAGCGGTCTGAATTTCGGCAGGCTGCAATCCTCGGTTACATCATCCCATACCACCTTTACTGGCATGTCGCAAGCTATTCTCTCAAAAGG
>CAYPNL010000247.1:0-2902 GCA_964412045.1 uncultured Desulfobacteraceae bacterium | reverse complement strand
TGGTTTTCGCTCCACCGTTATGTTTCCCTATTTCGGCACGTTACAGGTTACGATATGACGCCTCACTGCTGCCTTCCATGCGAACATACGCAAGGCAATTATTCACGTGAAGGAGAAATTACTGAACTTTAAAAGAGCGCATTCACGCACAGATATAGAGCTCCTTTCTTTCGATGATAGGGTAGGCATATTCCAGCTCACCCAGCGGGCGCACCTCTTTACCCATGACGAAGATCACTACCGTAATCTTTCTCCGGGACGGGTGGGAAATAGAGGGAAAAAATGGTCTCCCCTGATTGAAGGCAATCCTCCCTTTTTGTACAAAACCTGCATTCACTGATTCTGCCGGGGCAGATGTCGCCTTCCTTCGGGATAAATCTGCACCGTGTCGATTTCATCTCTATCGTGAAATTATAGCGCTCCGAGAAAATCTTCATTCGCAGGAGATCCGCCCCCTTTCCCCCGGCATTGAAATCAAAGGGTTTTTTCGAGGAGTAGTCCATGGTTTCATGGGTGGTGAAGAAACCCTCAAATATCCTCTTCTGATGCTCCGCTATGATGCCGACACCGTAATCATGCACTGAGAATTCGGTACCCATGCCCTTTTTTCGAACAGAGATCGCCACCCTTCCCTCATCGGGGGTATTTTCTATAGCATTCCTCACCAGACCATCAATAAGCTTTTGTAATGGGTCCGCAGGCATATAGATGAATGGCACAGGTTCTATGTCGGTTGCTACTTCTACCTGTCTTTCTGAGAGTAATGACCTCAGGGCCTTGAGCCGTTGCCCGAGAAATTCGGAGAGATCAATTTCCCTGGGCAAGGCCTCCTTGGGGCCGAATAGGTCATCGATGCGTTTCTTGACTCGTTCAATGACGGAGGCCTCATCAACCTCCTCGGCAATAAGGGTGGTGAGCTCATCGCTGCATTGATCAAAGAGGAATGAGAGAAGGCCGTAGGTCTTGTACTTCTTATTCTCCATGATATCCTCAATCTCATACTGAATATCAACGATGCGATCAAGATTCCTCTGTGCCATCTCGACGGTCGGCCTCCATGTCTTTTCAGGAAGCTCGGACAGCCTTCTCACCAAGAGGTTCAGAGAACCAGAGAGTATGGCAACGGGTGTTTTCAGCTCGTGGGAGAGGTGATTGATAACCTTGTCCTTTGCGCGGTTCAGGCTCGTCACCTCTTCGTAAGCCGTTGTGAGCTCCCGGGAAACCCGTGCATTTTCAATGGACAAGGCCACGGTTCCCCCGATCATGCTCAGGAGTTCGATATCGATTTGATCGAAGCTGCCCTCCTTTTTATTGGTGGCGAGAAGGACCCCTATGATTCGATCGCCGCTCCTGAGAGGCACATCAAGCATGTTGCGGGATTGGTATCCTATCTTCTGATCGATGATAGGGTAATAGTAGGGATCTTGCGAGGTATCGGGGACAATGACCGGCTTGCCGGTCTTGATAACCTTGCCGGAAACGCCCTTTTCAGCCGGATACCTGATCTCCTTTGCCCTTTTTTCGGTAGCCTCGTCATCATAGGCCGCGCCCAGAAAGAAGAGTTCATTTTTCTCCTCATCCAACAGTATGACGATTGCTCCCTGAACATTCAGCACCTGTTTGATCTCATCGCTGATATAATCCAGGAGATCCTCCAGGTTAGGATACGCGGGAAGGGCCATGCTGATACGGAGGAGCGTTTCATTGATGCGTTGCGTCCTCTTTTCCTGCCTCACGTCCCTGAGGATCATGAGCACTCCGGATGGCTTCCCCTTGATTTCAGAAGCGACAGTGCCCCTGATCACCACATCTATGATGGTCCCGTCCTTGGTTAGCCTTCTCGTTTCGTAATTGGGCAAGCTCTTGTCCTTGATGAGCTGCCTCATCTTTTCATCGGCCTCCTGTTCAAGCCCGGGGGGCACATAGGGGATCCTTTTGCCCTCCAGTTCCTCAATGCTCCAGCCGAATGTCTCTGTGAAGGATATGTTCACATAGGAAACAAGGCCATCCAGGGTAAGTACTACAGTAGGATACGGTATAAATTGGAAAAGCGATCTGAGCCGTCTTTCCGATTTACGGAGTTCCTCCTCGGCATGCTTTTGCTCGCTGATATCCTGAAGTGTTTCTATGGCCCCGATGATCTCTCCCTCTGCATTTCGTAAGGGTGCTGCGGTAAAAAAGAGATATTTGCCGTCATCTCCAAGATCAGGAAAGAAATCCTCTGCTTCGTATGCTCCCTCGATGATCGTGGATCTTCTATACTTGCCGTCGTAGTATTTTGCTATTTCTTTTTCTGGTGCGTTTTCCACGATGAGATCGGCCATGATTGGCCTATTGCTGGAGTAAAACGTCTGCCATTGCTTATCGGTTCCGAGCATCTCACATCCAGCTATCCCAGTGAGCTCCTCGTAGGCCCTGTTGCAATGGGTGACCCTATGGGCGTTATCGATAACGATAGTAGGAATCGGGCTTCCGTGGACGATCTGCGAGAGTATCTTTTCGCTCTCCCTCAGCGAATCCTCGGCCTTCTTTGATTTGAGAGCCGCCTTCTCGAGGGCCCTGACCCTTTTCTTTAATTCCTCATGCGGCGCGTTAACAACCATGAAAAATCCCCCAACCGAGAAAGGTAAGCTATATATTGGCTACTTTAGCCTTGGTTAATATCACTAATAAGAAAATCGGTCAATTATTCACTGCGTTACGGCCCGGCTTTCCACGAGTCTGAGAATCGATCTTGCTGAGAAAGCCCCTTTCATTTTTTACGTGGATACTATATAATAAAAAATATACGCCCATAGGACGTGGCTTTGTTTGGAGCCCCCTCGAAGGGGGCCTGGAGTAATGGAGTGGTGGAGTACTGGTCTGAAATTGAAGAAAGGGTTTTGAAAGCAAGGAAGCTCGT
>CAYPNL010000246.1:0-8108 GCA_964412045.1 uncultured Desulfobacteraceae bacterium | reverse complement strand
CCCCTGAACCTTGAACGGTGAACCCCTGAACCTTGAACCCCTGAACCTTGAACCTCTGAACCTCTGAACCCTAACCAATCTTTTCCACCTTCCAATCCTCTATCTCAACTGCAAGGGATCTCAGAAGCAACTCTATGGAAACAACCACCTTATCAGACTTCCCTTTGTGCTTCACATAATATCCGGTGAGGCCCTTGAGAGGTCCTTCCATGATCATAATCGTATCTCCCTCAGTGATATATGCCTGGTTCCTGATTGTTTTATCAGTGCCGTCTAAGATCCTGAGGGATGCGATCTCAGTATCCTTGACCGGAACCGGTTTTCCCTCAATACCGATAATCCTCACCACCCCGTAGGTTTTGATTATATCCCAATATTGGGTGGGATTCAGATCCGTGCGCACAAATAGGTAACCGGGCAAAAGCGGCACCAATATCCTTTTCCTGCGGTCCTTTCTCCGGCTCATGACCTCAACCTTGGGCAGAAAGGTTTCGATCATCTTGTTTCGAAATCCCTGGAGTACCACCTCCTCGTGTCGGCTGCGTGCATGGATGGCGTACCATCGTGGTTGGTGTTCCACGGTATGCTGATTTGCTGTATTCATAGCCGTGAGCTTGTTAACCGTTTTGCTGCATGGCGGCTTATTGTCCCGCTCGGGAATTGGGAGAAAACTCCCGCCTTCCTGCCCGCCACCTGCGCTTCAGACGCTGGCAGGCGGGTGGGCAAAGACGTTCGCATACCCGGAGGGAAAAAAACCGCAGAATATTGATGAACTCGTAAAAAGTCGTCACCCCGTTGAAAAACGGGGTCCAGGTTTTTTGTAACTCTTTGAAAATACTGGATTCCTCCCGGACTTGATCCGGGATCTGCCGGAATGACGAAAAATGGTCCTTTTCGACTTTTTACGAAACCATCAATATTGAACAAGGCTCTGGCTCGTAAAGCCTACGCCTCGGAGAGAATATCGAATCTAGAAGTGATCCCTTCATAATTCTGCGGTTCGGTGTTCCATATTCGATATTCACGCTACGGTCTTTCCGGGCTGGTGACTCGAATATATGCTACGAAGCCCTGTCAGCCTGCCTGTGCGTCGCAGCACGCAGACAGGCCCGTCAAGCTGTCGGCTTCAACCGGTAGCAGTGGATTTTCGTTTTTACCGAATGATATGGCCGAACCTCTTCCAGTGGGGCCAGGACCAATAGATGATCATGGCCTTCCCCTTAACTGATTCCATCGGCACAAACCCCCAGTACCTGCTATCGTAGCTGTGATCCCTGTTGTCTCCCATGACAAAGAGGCTTTCGTCAGGCACCATAAAAGGCCCTATGTTCTTGTTTCCCTCTCCATTATCCCTATATATGCTATGAGGATCACTATAAGGTTTTCCGTTGATAGAGATCCTGTTATTCACGATCCGTATCTCATCGCCAGGAAGGCCTATCACCCTTTTTATAAAGTCCTTTTTCGCGTCTAACGGATAGATAAAAACGATGATGTCCCCCCTCTTGGGATCCCTGATGGGAATCATGGTCTTATTTATAAACGGTGCTTTTATGCCGTATATAAACTTATTCACCAGGATGTGATCGCCGATCAGCAGGGTTGGCTCCATTGATCCCGAAGGAATCTTGAAGGCCTGGACCACAAATGCCCGGATAAAAAGCGCCAGCAAAACGGCTATTGCTGCTGCCTCCAGATACTCCTTTAGGATGCCCTTTTTTCGTTCCGTAGGTCCCTTGATTTTTGATTTTTTCGCTCTGGCCAAAAGATCCTCTCTCTCAGGTTATCATCTGGGGCTAAGAATGTAGGGGAGTATTGCTTTTTTGTAAAGCAATTTTCTCTCTATTTTCGTTTTACTTAGTTCTGAATACAGCCTCACCTGAGAATTATTTTTTTAAGAGGATGGAGATTTTTAGAAAAAAAATGAGATTGAAAGCGTAAACGAGGGCTGAGATTTTCTCGGAATGGATTCGACCCATACCACATATTGTGTCGATATTTTAATTTACTACTATATATCTATAAATTGTGGTAACTTTACTTAATTTATTAAAAATACTTGACAAATTAATCTATATATGCATCAATATAAGCAACTTTTCTTATTTTTCTATCAAATTCATCCTTGGAGGAACTGATGGAGGCTGGAAACACCGTTAAGAGAATAAGAGAAGCCCAGCTCCTTAGCAAAGCAGAACTTGCCAGAAAGGCCGGCGTATCTCCCCTTACAATCGATAGGATCGAAAAGGGTAAAGATTGCAGGATGGAAACAAAGAGAAAAATAATTCTGGCCCTCGGTTACAAATTATCTGATAAAGACAAGATCTTTACGCATGGAAGATAAGTAGCGAGGAAAAAACCGACATGGCGGCAGCCAAAAAAAATCAGCTCGTGGGAATCGATATCGGATCGCATTCCATCAAGATCGCCGAGGTTGAGGATAGCAAGAAGGGCCTGGTGTTGCAGAATTTCGGGATGATAGAGCTTCCGCACGAGGCGATCGTGGATGGATCTATCAAGACAATGGAGCCTGTGTCCGTTGCCCTGAAAAACCTCCTGCAAAATTTGAGGATAAAAAATAAGAATTCAGCAACATCTATCTCCGGATACTCGGTCATAGTCAAGAAGATCACCATTCCTCGGAAAGGAGAGGAGGATTTAGAGAAAAGCATCCAGAATGAAGCGGAACAGTACATACCTTTTGATATCAAAGATGTCAATCTCGATTTTCAAATACTTCCATCCGAGATGAAGGAAGGAGCTGAAGAAGAGGAGAAAGAGGAGAAGGAAGGGTTTATGGATCTTCTCCTTGTGGCGGCAAAAAAGGATATGATCGATGAATATACAGACCTCTTTCAATTAAGCGAACTCAATCCTGTTGTATTGGATATTGATGCCTTCGCCTTGCAAAATGCCTTTGAGATCAGTGACGCAGACCAATCCGGCTGCCATGCCCTTGTGCATATCGGCGCACAACAGTTGACTATCAACGTGGTGAGAGAGGGCGTCTCTGTTTTTACCCGGGACTCCTCCTATGGCGGAGCCCAAATTACCAATGAGATACAAACGAAATTCGAGATCTCCTATGAAGAGGCGGAAAAGATCAAACTTGGCGCAACCCCGATTGGGCCGGATCAACGGCCTATATTGGAGGGAATATTCTCATCCACGGTTGCCAAATGGGCCCAGGAGATAAAAAGAGCGCTTGATTTTGTGGCAGCCACCTTTATCGGCACAAAGGTCGATGACATATTGTTGAGTGGCGGCTCATCATTGATTCCGGGATTGAGCGAATATCTCAGCGTGGAAACAGAACTTCCTGTAAGCAAGCTGAATCCGTTCGCCAACCTGGAGATAAAAGAAGACCTGTTTGATATGGCTTACTTACAGTATTGCGCTCCTTTTGCGGTTATCGCCATTGGTCTGGCGTTGCGAAGCATAGGTGACAGATGATTAAAATCAATCTCTTCCCATTTAGGGCTGCTAGGGCCAAGGAAAATATCAAGAGGAAGGTCACCATTTATGTGTTGTCCGTCCTATTCCTCTTCCTGGTCTTGGGCTATTATGCGCTTGACTTCAACAAAAAGGTAAAAAACCTCAAGGCCGACCAAGAGGCGAAACAGCGTAATCTGGCCACCTTTCAAGCCACCACGGCCAAGCTAACGAAGTTAAAAAAAACGATCGCCGATCTTGAAGCGAAATTACATACCATAGAAGACCTGGAGAAGGGCAAAACCGGGCCCGTAAAACTCTTGGATGATATTGCCATGAGCGTTCCCAGAGACAAACTGTGGCTCGTTTCCCTTAAGGAGAGCGCAGGTACTCTTACGCTTGAGGGAACAGCTATGGATAACGAAACGGTTGCCGATTTCATGAACCGATTGCAGAGCACGGAGAGCATGAACTCTGTTGAGTTGGTCAAGACACAACAAAAGGAGATTGCGTCGCTCAAGCTCAACCTCAAGGCCTTTTCGCTCAATTGCAAGACATACGCCTACAAGGAACCTGAGCAGCCCGCTGCTGCCCCTAAAAAGAAGAGGAAATAGGGATTATGGCACTTGACATGAGCCCATATTTCGAAAAGATAGGCCGCTTGCAGATGGTTCATAGGGTTATCATCTTTGTGGGAACCATCGTCCTCATCTTGGCCGCCTTTGTCTTTCTCGTGTTTCTTCCCAAAACCTCTGAAATGAAGGAGCTGCGCACGGAGGTTGAGCGATTGGATAATCAGATTCGGCTCGCTTCAATCCAGGCGAAAAATCTGAAAAAACTCGAGGCTGATCTAGCTGCCGTGGAGGAAGACCTCAAATCTGCACTCAGGCTGCTCCCTACCACAAGCGAAATCCCCAGCCTCCTCACGAACATCACCAAACTCGGCAACGACTCCAACCTGCAATTCCTCCTCTTTAGCCCTTTAAAAGAGGTTCCCAAGGATTTATACGTGGAAATACCGGTGAGCGTGGAGGTGAGAGGCGCCTATCACGATGTTGCCCAGTTTTTTGACAAGGTCGGCAAGCTCGACAGGATCGTGAATGTCGTTGATATCGGCATGGTCCCGGTGAAGGAATATGACACAAACCTGAGAACCGTCTGCAAAACGGTAACCTATCGATTCAAGGAACAACAAGAGACTAAAAGTGCAACCAACGATACCAAAAAGAAATAGCATGGTAGCATGGGTTTTTGCCCTTCTCATAGGCATCGCCCTTCCCTCGGGACTGACCCTCGCTCAATCCCCGGGTAAGACAACGGTTAAGATCGAGAAGGAAAGGGCCGAAGCGCCAAAAAAGGAGGCGCCGCAGGACATACCGGACAAGGAAAGGGTTGAGGGTACGGCTGCCGAGCAACGTGCAAAGGAGTCGTATTCTTATGACCCCACGAATAAGCCGGATCCCTTCAAGTCTTTTATCATCGTGAGAAGGGAGCTTGAGGAGGAAAGAGAGAAAGCGGAGCCGAGAACATATCTCGAAACCCTTGACCTTTCTCAGGTGACCATCACCGCAATCGTGATAAGCAAGGACAAGAAGTGGGCCCTTGTGAAGGATTCAAAAGGCGAAGGGCACGTGATCGGTCTGGGGACCCCTATGGGAAAGAAACGGGGGAAAGTGACGGAGATCCGGGAAAAAGAGGTTGTGGTGATAGAACACGATACGGATTTTAGGGGCAATGAGGTTAAAAACTCTATTTCCTTGAAGCTCCCGGAGGTTGAATAGATGCGGGAATCGACAATTTTCAATTGAACATTGTCAATTGAAAAAGGAGACGATGTATGTTCACTACCATGAAATCGAAAAGGGATTATGCCTGTATCCTGGTACTGCTATTCGGCGTGTGCAGTGTCGTGTTCGGATGCGCCCAAGCACCTCCGAAGGAAGCCGATCCGGTTGTGGAAAGGCCCGCGGTGGTCCAATCGATACGCGTGGTCTCAGAGCCGTCCGGTGAGAAAACCTTCATCGAGATCACCAGCTCAAGGCCGGTCCCTTACGCGGCTTTCAAGCTGGTAGACCCTCTCCGAATCGTGGTCGGCGTCACCGCTCCTCCTGCTGAGGGATTGACTGTGCCGCAGGTGACCGGCGATACCGGCATTACAGAAATCAGCTTCGAAACATACGAGAAAGATCCTACTTCAACCCGGGTTACTGCCGTCTTATCCGAGGATGCCGACTACACCCTCCAGGATGAGGAGGGCACCATACGGCTCGCGCTTTCTCCGAAGGGCGCTATAGAAGAAAAGCCCGCCCCTGTGGCGGCCGCCAAAGAGGAATCACTCGGCGCCAGTGAACCCCGCGTGTTTTTCCTGCCGGGCAAATCTAGGCTCAACCAGGTGCTCGGTGTGGACTTTTTCATGCTGCCCCAGGGCAGGTCAAGGGTCACGGTGACAACGAGCGACAAGGCGGAATACAACCTGAGTCCGAAAGACTCCCTGACCTTGCTCCTCGAGCTGAAGGGGGCCGCCATTACCCCGGAGCTCACCCGATATATTGATTCTTCGTACTTCAAGGGGATCGTGAACAAGATTACCCCTGTTCAGAGAACCGCGAAACAGGTGGTTGATATCGAGATCGGCCTCAAGGAGATGGCCCCGTACCACGTGGTGCAGGTTGGAGAAGAGATACGAATTGATTTCAATAAAACACCGATCGAGCCGCCTGCTAAAAGGATCACCCAGGCGACCTATGCAAAGGCCCTGGTAGGGACGGAAAAGGAGCAGTCCTCTCAAGGACCCGCGCACGTAAATTCCCCGGAGGCAGCATCCCGGCCTCAAAAGCCGAAGCTCAAAAATGCCGCCAGGATGACGCTGGAATTCTCCAATGCGGACGTCAGGAATATCCTGAAGCTGATCGGAGAGGTGGGCCAGATGAATATTGTCTGGGGGCCGGAGGTAAAGGGAACCGTGTCCATGCGGCTCAAGGATGTGCCCTGGGATCAGGCCCTGGACATCGTGCTCGAGACCAGCGACCTCGGGATGAACTGGGATGATAATGTCATCACGGTCATGACTCGAGAAAAGAAGAAGAAGCTCGAGGAAGAGGAGCTGGAGCGGCAAAAGGCCAAAGAGGAGCGGGAGAAGCAGCTAAGGGACCAGGAAAAGAAGGAGAAGGAGGAGGAAAAGGCCGAGGAGCCGCTGGAAATCGAGTACATCACGGTCAACTATGCAAAGGTGGAGGATATCAAGAAGCTCATCGAGGAAAACGTGAAGGGGCCGCGGGGAGCCCTATCGGTTGATGAGGCCAACAAGACCATCATCTACACCGATATCGCCTCAAATATCAAAAAGGCCCAGGAGTTGAAGGAGAGGCAGGATAGGCCCACCAAGCAGGTGATGATAGAGGCCAGGATCGTGGAGGCAAGCACCGGCTTTACCAGGGATATGGGAGTTGGGTGGGATTTTTACTACGAGAAGGGTGGAAGCCCCTGGGGAGGAAGCGGGCCAGGGGTTATCACGACAGATTTTGCCACCAACTTTACCGCGCCCACCACCGCCGGAGCGGGAATAGCAGGAATAACCTTTGCCAACACTGCCCTCACAAAAATCTTGAATGCCCGTATTGCACTCGCTGAGACAGAGGGAAAGCTCACAACGCTGTCTGCGCCAAAAATAGTGACACGCGATACGAAAGCAGCAAGCATAAAGCAAGGAACAACGATCTACGTTCCGACAGGAAGGGACGAAAGTGGAATAACATATGACGAAAAAGATGCTGCATTAAAACTGGAAGTCACTCCTCAAATAACGCCGAATGATATGGTGATTATGACCATTAATGTGAGCGAAGACGAACCTGATTGGGCGAATGCCCGCGGAGACTATGTACCGATTAAAACAAAGAATGCCCAAACAGAGATGATGGTGGCGAGCGGCGACACCGTGATTATCGGCGGCATCTATAAGGAGGCAAAAATCGATTCAGAAGGAGGCCTTCCCTGGCTCAGAAAACTACCCATTATAGGATGGCTCTTTAAGCAAAAGTATAGCGAGGATAACAAAACCGAGCTCCTTATCTTTCTTACGCCAACGGTGCTCTATCAGGAAAAAGGAGCAGGCCCGGCTGGAAGCTAAACTACCGGGGCGGAATTATATTTTGGTAACAAAATATAATAATCGGTAAGATGGTAGTTCTTTGAAAAAGATAAAATCCCTCCCGGCCTCCCTTTAGGAAAGGGAGGGGGAATCAGGTTTCCTACTTTCAGAAAGCGAGGAGAATTACAGTATCCCCTTACAAAACAAGGGAGGAGAGATTCGGTTTCACCCTTTCAAAAAGGGGGATAACTTCCGTTTCCCCCTTTCAAAAAGGGGGCGAAAATCTCTTTCCCCCTTTAAAAAAGGGGGATAAAGGGGGATTTCCTTTATACATCTAACTTGATACGTATTTTTTAATTTTTCAGGGAGAATGAGGACATGAGAACAAAAAAGAGGGCCTTTCTTTTACAAGCGTTGCTAGCCCTTCTCATTATTGCCGTGGGCCTTAGCCTCACAACCTGCTTTAGCGAGGATGAGGAGGGACCTGCCGGGGGTGGGGGGCTCACTGCAGCAATCAGCCTTTCTGCCGATCCTGACAGCATCCCGGCAGACGGCGCCAGTTCTTCGGCTATTACAGCAGAATTTA
>CAYPNL010000245.1:0-22155 GCA_964412045.1 uncultured Desulfobacteraceae bacterium | reverse complement strand
GGGTTCATGAAGGTGACCACACCACCTGCTGAAACAAGGGGATGATCCTCACCTCTATCCCTGCTCATAAGGGGGATCTGGGCCAGGTCAAGTATGGTGAGGACGTTGGGATAATCGTTCTCAAATGAAAGGGAAAAGGCGAGAAGATCGAATCTCTGGAGAGGAGTCTGAGACTCGAGTGAGAGCAGAGGATGATTATTCCTCGTATACAGGGCGAACTCATCCTCATCAGGGAGAAAAACCCTCTCAGCGACAAGAGCAGGATGATCGTTTAAGATACTATAGACCGTCTGAAAACCGAGGTTGGACATACCAACCTGGTAAGAATGAGGATAGATCAGTGCCACCGATGTCTTGCCGCCCCAATCCTTTCTGATGGCGCCCCTCTCCTGAGCTAGTCTTTTTCGGTAGAGAGCGGCAATAGTGGCCATTAATCCGCCTGCTTCCTTAGGAAGGTCGGGTAATCCAGATCATCCTTCTGAAAAAGCTTATTCAACAGGCCCTTTTTCTCCCGGCTAAACCCCGTTTCCTTTCGAAGCCTATCGTGTTCTTCTTCTGAGAACTGCCTCTGGAACGTGGGCTTATCGAGATCCTCCTTGAGCCTCACTGTCCAATTCTCTTCCGCCTCCTCAGGTCTTACCTCCCGTAAATTGACAACCTTTGCATCTCTGAGCTCACCGATACCTGTCGCAATGACCGTAATCCGTAGCATTTCTGCCATGGAATCATCAAAGACCATGCCCCATATTATCTCCGCATCAGGGTGAACCTCATTCTTTACAAAACTGGATCCCTCCATAACCTCATCCATGGTCATATTGGTAGAACCGGTTATATTAATGAGAACACCCCGTGCCTGATCGATCGAAATATCCTCCAATAGGGGGCTATTAATGGCCATCTGTGCGGCGTCCAGGGCCCTACTCTCACCGCCCGCGATTCCCGTGCCCATGAGGGCTGTCCCCATTTTTTCCATCACCCTCTTTACATCAGCGAAATCGAGATTTATAAAACCAGGCACCGTGATAAGATCCGATATGCCCTTCACGGCGGATAATAACACGTTGTCCGCCATCTTCATAAGCTCCAAGAAAGGGGTATCCCTTGTCCCTAAGGCCCGCAGCCGCTGATTTGGAATCACCAGCAGGGTGTCCACATCTCTCTTTAACTTTTCGATCCCATCCAGGGCCGCTTTCATCCTCTTCTCGCCCTCAAAGTCAAAGGGCTTTGTTACCACCGCGATCGTGAGTGCTCCGTTATTTCTGGCCTCCCTGGCGATTATCGGAGAGGCGCCTGTGCCTGTTCCGCCCCCCATCCCGGCGGTGATAAACACCATATCCACCCCTTCGGTGTTGGCCTTTATTGCCTCAACGCTTTCCTCTGCGGCCAATGCCCCCTTCTCCGGATCAGCCCCAGCCCCCAATCCATTGGTGACATTCATCCCCAATTGCAGCTTATCAAGGGCCGCGTTGAACTCAAGGGCCTGCTTGTCGGTATTAGCTGCGATGAAATCCACCCCCTTGACACCGGCAGCTATCATGGTATTGATAGCATTGCCGCCAGCGCCTCCGACTCCGAAAACCTTTATCTTGGCGCCCGGACTGCTCTCAACAAATTCGTATCGCATAGTTCCCCTCCTTTTCTTGATTTACGCTTAGAATTCCCCTATTTTATAAAATTCACCTTGTCGTTCTAATCATTGGTTTATCCCACATGCATGGAGAAATGGAGTGATGGAGTAATTGGAGTAAAAGAATACTTTTTTGTCCCTCTCCTCCACGTACCAATCTGCCCTGAACAAGAGATAAGGAATGCACCTTCGCCCATCGTTCCAATCCTCCAATCCTCCATTCCTCCATCACTCCAATCTCACTGGATCCCTCATTCCTCCTGCACAAACCACCGTTTCATCCTTGAGACGATACGGTTGAAGATGTTCGTATCACGTATGCGAAACTTCTTCTCCCTTTTCTCCAGATTAGCCCCGTAGAGGACCAGGCCTACTGCGGTTGCATACATAGGGCTGTTTACGATCTCCTTCAGTCCCCCGATATTGGCAGGATAGCCGATCCTGGCCGTCATATTGAATACCTGCTCCAAGATCTCAAGTACCCCGGGCAACAGGGAAGATCCTCCTGTAGCTACCACGCCGGAGGTAACCAGGTCATCGTACCCCGATCTCACCATCTCCTGGTACATGAGGGTGAAGATCTCCTCTACTCGAGGCTCCAGGATCTCCCCCAACAATTCCCTGCTAATCGTTCTCGGGGCCCTTTCACCCACGCTGGGCACCTCAATGGTCTCGTCCTTGCCGATGAGCGAGGTGATGCCGCAGCCATATTTAATCTTTATCTTTTCCGCCTCCTTAAAAGGCGTCCGAATCCCTATGGCGATATCATTGGTCAGATTATCACCGCCCAGGGTCAACACTGAGGTATGTTTGATCGATCCCTGGGAGAATACCGCCAGATCCGTGGTTCCACCGCCAAAATCTATGAGCGCAGCGCCCAGGTTCCTTTCTTCATCAGAAAGCACTGCCTCACTTGAGGCAAGCGACTCCAGGATGATGTCATATACGTCAAGACCTGCCCTGTTGGCGCACTTTATGATATTTTGCGCTGAGGTAACCGCTCCTGTCACGATGTGAATCTTTACCTCAAGGCGGACACCGGACATCCCCAATGGATCGGTAATGCCGGCCTGGTCGTCAACGATGAACTCCTGGGGCAGGGTATGAATTACCTCTCTGTCCATTGGGATCGCCACGGCTCTCGCTGCATCGATTACCCTTTCTATATCCTTCTTGGTCACCTCCCTGTTCTTCAGGGCGATAATCCCATGGCTGTTGAATCCCTTTATATGTCCTCCGGCAATGCCCGCATACACGGAACTGATCTCGCAGCCGGCCATCGTCTCAGCTTCCTCGATGGCCTCTTTGATGCTGTTCACGGTGTTCTCTATGTTGATAACCATGCCCTTGCGAAGCCCAATAGAAGGATGAGACCCCATTCCCACGATATCGACCCTCCCGTCAGGCCTTACCTCCCCGACCACTGCACAAATCTTGCTGGTGCCGATGTCAAGGCCTACGATCAAATCTTCCATCCCCTAACCCCCTTCAATGTGTATAGTGTTATCCCTCATCTCATTGATCCCGATCACACTACTCGATCTATGAATGCCACCACGCCCCTATCGTGGTAATCCATATCTATCGACTTTGCTTCACGGAGCTGATGGGTGACCTGCAAATGCTTGATGATACGCTGAAGAGATATGATTTTTTTGGCAAAATCACCCCTCCCGAACGAGACCTTAAAAGGTAGTTCGTTGAAATACACGCTCAGTGCCCCATCCTCTTCTACATGAACCTCAGAGAGATCCCTCGCCGGCAAGACCGCGCTCCATAACGAGTAGGTAGTCAAAAAAGATCCAACCCTCTTCAGGTGCCCCCTCATTCCTTCATCACTCCTTGACAGGCCTGTGATGATGGGAAAATCAATTGGATCATCCTTCTCAATATCCTTAAACAGAACCCCTTCCCTGTCCATAAGGCACATCCTATCGAGCACTACCACTGCAATGGGCTCCTCATGGTGCGCCTCGATATGGAGCGTGCGGGGAAAACTCCGTGTTACCGAAACGTCTTTTATCCATGGATGCCCTTTGATAGCTCTTGCAACCGCAGCTATATCGACCGACAAAAGACTGTCTTCATCGGTGATCCCCGAGAGTTTGATCAACACGTCCTTCATCGAGTCCTCAACACCGGTGACCATGATATTTTGAATCCTGAACCACTGGGCCGAGGAGAGAAACTGGTACCCCGAGATCAACCCTACAGAAAGTGCTCCCAGGCAGAGGAGGAAAAGAAACATCTTGATCAAGCCAAACCCCAGCTGTCCAAGGGCCCGTTTAAACCCAAGCAGGTCCTTCTTTCTTTCCCTGGTGACGGTTTGATGAGCTAACACGGAATTCCTTTTCATGGGCTGCCTACTCTCCGTATCTCTTGGGTTAGCTCCACGCCGAACATCTCCCTCACCGCATCCTTCACCATGTCTATGAGCGCTGTAATATCAGCGGCCGATGCCCCACCGGTGTTGACTATGAAGTTGGCATGCCTGGTGGATATCATTGCCCCGCCAATCCTTCTTCCTTTGAAGCCGGCAGCCTCTATCAACCGGCCTGCGTAATCGCCCTTTGGGTTCTTAAATACCGATCCAGCGGACCGCACCTCGATAGGCTGGCGTTCCTTCCGATCGTTGAGATAGGAGGTCACCCTGTTTTTCACAGAAGAGGGCCGGTCAAGACTCAGGCACAGGCTCCCCTTGAGTATTATGCTCCCTTCCGGCAGATCGAGTTGCCGGTATTGAAATCTGAGATCGTCCTTAGAGGTGCTCTGAATTTCTCCGTCTGCTGTAAGAATTGTGATCTCCGTGACCACCTCCTTGATCTCTTTTCCCCATGCTCCCACATTCATTGCCACCCCGCCTCCGAGGGTTCCCGGGATGCCTGCGAGGAATTCCAGGCCTGCAAGACCTTGCTCCGTGCAGAAGTTCACCAAGGTATTCATCCCTATACCGGCTCCTGCCTTCAGATACGGCTCCCCGGCAGTGTCCGCCTCTATAGAGGCAAGCTCTCCATTCAATACGATCACGACCCCTGTTAGCCCGCCATCCCCTACCAGCAGGTTGCTCCCGCGGCCCACCACCAGGTAGGAAATCCCTTCATCCGTCAGGTAGCTCACCATCTCCCTCAATCCTTCCACACCCGTTGCCCTGAACACCGCCTCAGCGTTGCCCCCGACACCAAAGGTTGTGTAGCGGGACATGGGCATATCATAGCTGACTGCCTCACCTCCGATTGCGCGTATCCTTTCCCTGGTTCGAGCATCCATTCCTCGGCCCCTCTGGAAGGCTCGCCTTCAAGAATGCAACACGTTATGCTCCATAGGAGCCCTTCGGCCTTATGCCTTGCGCCCTTTAGTCCCTATCCGTTTTAAAACCTCGGTTCCCACGAGGTGTATGTCGCCGGCGCCCAGGGTCAATACCACGTCGCCCGGTCGTATCTCATCCATAAGCATGGAAGCGGCATCCTCCTTGCTTTTGCACAGGATAACCGCCCTATGGCCATGATCCCGTATCCCCTTAAAGAGGAACTCGCTGTGTATGCCGGGTATGGGTTCCTCCCCCGCCTCATAGAGAGGGGTAATGATCAGGACATCGGCCTGATTAAAGGAGACCACGAATTTTTCATAGAGGTCTTTTGTCCTCGTATACCGGTGCGGTTGAAACACGACGATCAATCTCCTCTCGGGCCAGCTCTCCTTTGCCGCACCGATAATCTTCACGATCTCCGTGGGGTGGTGCCCGTAATCATCCAAAAAAAGCACCCCGTTTCTTTCACCTCGTATCTCAAACCGTCGCTTAAGGCCTCCGAGATCCCTGAGTCCATCCGTGATGTGTTCAAAATCGATCTCGAGCTCCATACCCACTGAAACCGCTGCCAAGGCATTCAGCACATTGTGATCTCCTGGTATGCCGATAGTGACCCGGCCTAAGACGGTGTTTTGAGAGCTCACCACAAAACTCGTGGTGAGTCCTTGTTTGGATATATCGCTCGCCCGTATATCGGATTGGGCACTCAACCCGTAGGTGAGATAACTCTTCCTGAGCCTCGGAAGCACCCCCTGAACCTCCTTGTCATCCAGGCACAGTATCGCCCTTCCGTAAAAAGGTACCTTATTGATGAAACTCACGAAGGTCGCCCTGATATTGTTCATATCGCGGTAGAAGTCTATATGCTCGCGGTCTATATTAGTGACCACGGCTATGCTCGGTGAAAGGGCAAGAAATGAGCCATCGCTCTCATCGGCCTCAGCTACCAGAAAATCGCTCTTTCCCAACCTCGCATTCGAGCCGCCCCATATATTCAATCTCCCCCCTATGATCACCGTTGGGTCAAGCCCTCCCCTGGTCAAGATCGAGGCAATCATAGAGGTAGTGGTGGTTTTTCCATGGGCCCCTGCTATGGCTATGCCGTATTTAAGCCTCATAAGTTCTGCCAGCATCTCAGCCCTCGGTATCACGGGAATAGCCCTTTTCTTTGCCTCGAGGGTCTCCGGGTTATCTTCCCGTACCGCCGAGGAAAAAACCACCACATCGGCGCCTTCGATGTGGTGAGGGTTATGCCCCTGAAACATAGCCCCGCCGAGATCGGCGAGATGCCTTGTTACCTCGGTTTCCTTGATATCCGAACCGCTCACCGTATACCCCAGATTGATAAGGAGCTCTGCAATGCCGCTCATCCCGATCCCGCCGATACCAACCAGATGGATGTGTTTTACCTTGCCGAAGATCTTCATTGTTTTTTCGCCCCTGCCTCGACCCTATCTTTGTCTCATGGAGATCAGTGCCCTCGTAATGATAATTCCAACCACTACCCAATGACACATGACATCACTTCTCATTCATCAGCTCGATCAATTGATCGGCAATGAGCTCCGCTGCCCGGGGCCTGCCTGCCTGTAGGGCGAGCAATGACATCCTTTCAAGCTCATCCGAATGGTGCATATAGCGTTTGATCCTCTCAGCCAGCGTGCCCCCTGTCAGATCCTTCTCGAGAATCATATCCGCACCTCCGGAGATCAGCAGTGATCTCGCATTCATCACCTGGTGATCATGGGTTGCATACGGAAAGGGTATGAGGATCGAGGGTTTTCCTAATAGAGCCAGCTCCGCTATGGTCGTGGCTCCTGCCCGGCAGATCACCAAATCGGCCTTTCCATATGCGGATGCCATATCCTCGATAAAGGCTATGACCTCCCCCTCAATCCCATAGGCGCGATAGTCATTGAGCACCGCTTCCAGGTCAGTGGGCCCTGTTTGATGGATCGCGAACGGGAAAAGCCCTTCGCCCTTAAGATCCCTCAAGGCATCAATGACTGCCCTATTAATAGCCCGAGCCCCCTGGCTTCCCCCTATCACCAGGATGACAAACCTTTCCTTGTCCCTCCTAGGCAGCGCCGTGCCGCCTACCAACTCCTCTCTTATGGGGTTGCCGGTACAGATGATATTCCCCCGCTTAAAATACCTGCTGCTCTCCTCCAATGAGATGAATACCCTCTTGGCAAAGGGGGACAGGAGCCTGTTAGTGAGCCCTGGATAGGAGTTCTGTTCATGAATGGCCGTGGGAATCCCGAGGATCCACGCCATCAGGCACAGGGGTCCGGAAGAATAGCCTCCCACCCCCACGACCAGCTTCGGCCTCAAATCCCGTAAGATCCCGAGAGACTGAAAAGAGCTCGCTACGATCTTTGAAATCGCCTTCATCCCTCCTCTAACACCCCTGCCGAGCATTCCCTCCACATCGATAGACCGAGCCCTATATCCGGCCCTCGCTATGATTTCCTCCTCCATCCTTTTTTTCCCCACCACAAAGACTACCTCCAGGCCCTCGACTCTCCTCCTGAGCGCATTGGCGATTGCGATCCCCGGGAAGAGATGACCCCCGGTACCTCCGCCAGCGATTATCACTCGATATCCGTTGTCCGTTGTCCGTTGTCCGCCTTTCATCTCCCGCCTTAACTCCTTAAACATGTATAAAATCGTGAAACGATTTTATAACGAGTCACGTTTCTCATGTCCTTGTTCCTTCAATGGCCTTCCTGGAGATGTTCATTAATATCCCAATGCACAAAAGATTCACGATGAGCGAGGAACCTCCGTAGCTTATGAAGGGGAGCGTGAGCCCTTTGGTAGGCAACAGGGCCATAACAACGCCCATGTTCACCATTACCTGTATCGCCAACATGCAACTGATCCCCATGGCGAGATAGGTGCCGAAGAGATCCGGGGCACGCAGCGCAATCTTGATTCCCCTCATGACCACGATGCTGAACAGGATCAACAGGGCGCTTACCCCGATGAAGCCTATCTCCTCGGCTATGATCGCCAGAATAAAGTCCGTATGCGGCTCTGGCAGGTATAGAAGTTTTTGCTTGCTGTTCCCAAGGCCCGCCCCCGACAGTCCCCCGGAACCAAATGCCAGAAAGGAATGTATGATCTGAAAACCAATCCCCTGGGGATCATCCCATGGGTTCAGAAAGGCCCACAAACGATTCAGCCTGTAAGCTGTGTGCGTGACCAGGTAATACAGGATGGGTGTTGCGAGCCCTAATAGCAGGATGAGCTGAGCAAGGTTCACCCCCCCGATCAGTAACAGGACCACCATCCAGGTTCCTATGATCACGGCAGTGCCGAGATCGGGCTGGAAAAGGATAAGCCCGATCACGATTGATCCGACCACAAGGTGCGGAAGAAGCCCGCGGGAGAATGATCCCATAACCTCGAAGTTTTTCTGCATGCTGTAGGCCACAAATATCGCCATGGAGAGCTTGGCTATCTCTGATGGCTGGATCGAGATAAAACCGAGGCGAAACCACCTCTGGGCTCCCCCGACCTTCATCCCAAGGCTCGGCATCAGCAGCAGCGCCAAAAGGATCATGCTCGATACCAGAAACGGGTACACGAACCTCCGGTACCAGAGATAATTGATGTTCTTCGCGATGATCATAACCACAATTCCGAACAGGCAGAACATGAGCTGCTTTCTCAAGTAGAAGTAGTGATCCCCGTGCCTCTGTTCCGCAAGGATCGAACTGGCGCTATACACCGCCACCAATCCGATACCGAGCAGCAGTATCACAGCGGTAAGGATCACCGGATCGAAGTTGTAATGAACTTCCCCCTTAGCTGCCATCTCTGATCCTTCTCACGGCCTCCTGAAAGGCCATCCCCCTTTGCTCGTAATCTCTGAACATATCGAAGCTTGAGCAGGCAGGAGCAAGGAGCACCACATCTCCTTCCTGAGCCCACGTATACGCGATGCTCACCGCATCATCCATGCTCCCGGCCTTGCTCCAGGGTATCTTCCCGTTGAAGGCCTCGGCCAAAAGGGCGCTGGACTCCCCTATGAAAACGGCTCCTTTTATCCTGCCTTCAGTTGCATCGACCAGGGGAAGATAATCGCTTCCCTTATGCCTTCCGCCGGCAATCAACACCACCGGCCTGGAAAAACTGGTAATGGATTGTATGGCCGCATCGATATTGGTTGCCTTGGAATCGTCATAAAAGGCCACGCCCCTGAGCTTTTCTATCAACTCGATCCTATGGGGCAATCCCTTAAAGCCGTCGATTCCCTCTTGTATGGCATCAGGAGGGGTGTCGATAGCCAGCGCTGCGAGGATCGCGGCCATGACATTTGCATGATTATGGATGCCCAGCAGGATAAATCGATCAAGCCCGAAGCTGAGTCCTCCCTGCCCTGGGATCTGCGCTACAATCCTTCCATCCTCAATGAAGCACTGCCGGTCCCCTTCCCTCTTGATTCCGTACCGATACACCCGAGCTCCGCTTTTCATCTCCAATTCTCCGAGAACGGGATCCTCGTCGTTGAGAATCAGGGTCTGCCCTGGTCCCTGGTTTACGAATATCCTCTGCTTGGATCGTATGTAAGCCGCATAATCTGTATACCGGTCGAGGTGATCCGGGCTGATATTGAGAATCAATGACACGAGCGGTGAAAAGGTGGCAATGGTATCGAGCTGGAAACTGCTTACCTCCAGCACCACATAATCGGCATCCTGGGCTCCCCTTATGTAGTCCGTCAGGGGAACGCCGATGTTGCCTCTCACAGCTACCCTCTTTCCGGCTCGAGATAGCATTTCCCCAATGAGCTTCACCACCGTTGACTTTCCATTAGTGCCGGTTACCGCAATACAAGGTGTCCGTAAGTATGTCCACGCCAGTTCCAGTTCCCCTACAACCGGCACTTCCCTCTTTGAAGCCTCAAGCAGGGACTTGATATCCAGGGGAACGCCTGGGCTGACAACGATGAGATCCGCCTCCACAAAACTCTCCAGCCTATGATCTCCAAACTCGATCTCGATCCCCTTCTTGGAGAGTTCGCCCAAGAACCGGCTATTAAAGGCGGATTTATCCCGGACCTCGCTCACGGTTACCTGTGCTCCCTGCTGCGCGAGCCAACCAGCTGCAGCCGACCCACTCTTGCCGAGACCCACCACAAGGACCCTCTTCCCGATTTTCGATTGACGATTGACAATGGACAATTGACTACCTTAGCTTCAATGTGCTCATCGAGAACAAGGCCAGCATAATGGCAACGATCCAGAACCGAACCGTCACCTTTGCCTCTGGCCAGCCCTTGAGCTCAAAGTGGTGGTGGAGCGGTGCCATCCTAAACAGGCGCTTACCCCCGGTTATCTTGAAGTAGCCAACCTGCAAGATCACCGACAAGGCCTCTACGACGAACAGGCCCCCAACCAAAATGAGCGTTATCTCCTGCTTTGAGGCTACGGCTATCATACCCAGGGCAGCGCCAAGGGAAAGCGAGCCCGAATCCCCCATAAATACCTGGGCGGGGTAGCTGTTGTACCACAGAAACCCCATCCCGGCCCCGACCACCGCCCCACAGATAACAGTGAGCTCCCCCACACCCTTCACATAGGGGATCTGAAGGTACTGGGCGATCTTTATATGCCCCGCAAGGTAGGTGAACGTGAGGTAGGCAAGAAAGGCAATGATGATCGGTCCAATGGCAAGGCCGTCCAACCCGTCGGTCAGGTTCACGGCATTACTGGCGCCTACCACCACCAGCATGACCAGAAGAATATAGCCTACTCCAATATCCGGTAAGAAGGCCTTCGCAAAGGGGAAGGTCAGCTTCGTAGTAAATCCCGGATAATAGTAGAGGACGATTCCTGCAAACAGGGCGATTGCGCTTTGCATAGACAGCTTGTACCATACCCGCAAGCCCTTGCTGTTCTTTCTCACCAGTTTGAGATAATCGTCCATAAACCCTATGAGGCCGTAAAGAACGGTGACGAGCAATACCAGCCAGATGTAGAAATTGTTCGGCTCCGCCCACAGGAGCGCTGAGCCGATGATCGAGCAAAGCAAAAAAGATCCCCCCATGGTAGGGGTCCCCACCTTATTCTTGTGGTTCGGAGGACCGTCATCCCTCACATACTGGCCGATCTGAAGCCTCCGGAGGCTGGGAATAATCCAGTAGCCGAGAACCAGCGAAATGAGAAGGGCGGTCAGGGTTGCGTAGATGGTTCTGAAGGTGATGTATCGAAATACGTTCACCGCGGAAAATTGATCATGAAACATATAAATCAATTTATAGAGCATTGCCCGTATCCTCGCTCATGCCGATGTATTCCTTGAGCCCATCAACAACCACATCCATGCCAACCCTTCGTGAGCCCTTCAGAAACACGATATCGCCGTGCCTTACGTTCGCCTTGATCGCCTCGATCATATCCGTGTGATTAAAGGCGTAAACGGTCTGTGCTGGAACCATACCCCCTTTCTGTGCGCCCTTGACAACCTCATAGCCATGCTCCCCTAACACAGCGAGAAATCGTGCCCCCATAGCCCCGATCCTCTTTCCGGCATCGAAATGGTATTGGTGAGTGTCAACGCCCAACTCAAGCATCTCTCCCAAACCCACAACAAAACCCTGACCCTTCCGCCTCAATCCCTCAATCGTCCGGAGGGCTGCATCGAGAGATGACGGATTGGAGTTGTAGGTGTCGTCAATCATCTGGATTCCACCCGTAAGTCCCAGTATCTGAAAACGGCCCTTCAGGGGCCGAAATGACCTTAATCCCCGGGCGATCAACTCGCTCGGCACTGATAGTCGCCACGCGATTGCCGCGCCGGCAAGCGCATTGAGGACATTATGAACACCCGGAAGGTTGATCGTGGCAGAGATCTGTTCCCTGTCTATCATGATAGTAAAGGATTGGGTGGAGTTGCCAGCCATGCGAATATGCTCTGCCCTCACGCGATTTGCCCTCCCCAGCCCAAAGGTAACGGTCTGCCCCTGAAAGGTGGAGGCCAACCTTTTTGTTATATCATTATCCCCGTTAAGGATCGCTGTTGACCGGATCGGCATCCCCTGCAGGAGTTCGCCCTTGGCCGCAGCCACCCCCTTGAGATCACCTAATCCCTCCAGATGAGCGCTTGCTACATTGGTGATTACCCCTATATCCGGCCCTGCAATCCGCGTGAGCTGAGCGATCTCCCCCACCGCATTCATACCCATCTCTAACACTGCCAGCTCGTGATCGGGCTCCAGGGCCAAAATCGACAGAGGCAAACCAATGAGGTTATTGAAATTGCCTGGGGTCTTCAAAACCTTGGCCTTGAGAGAGACAATAGCGGCTGCTATTTCTTTTGTTGTGCTCTTGCCGTTGCTCCCTGTAATGGCTACCACTGTTCCACCCCACCGCTTTCGCCACCACGATGCCAGGTCGCCCAAGGCCTGAAGCGTGGATGACACGGTGATCACTTCAATATCATGGTCTGCTGTTGCCTCCCTGAGAGGCCTGCCTGCCTCAAGAATGAGACCCCCTGCTCCGGCGTTGACCGCGTCTCCCAGAAAATCGTGACCATCATACCGCGCGCCCTTGAGGGCGAGAAACAGGTGGCCGGGAACCATGGATCTGGAATCGGTGCAAAGCCCTTTAGCAGCCCTATCCGGAGAGCCGGATATCTGGCTCCCTCTTACTGCTGCTACGATTTCCCCGATGGTAATCTCCCCCCATCTCACGGCCATTAGCTTCCTGTTTTTTAAGTTTATGGTGTTTCTTGCGTTTGTTGAGTTAGAACCAGAAAAACCAAACAAACCAGATGGACCAAACAAACTCCTATCTGGCTGCTTTCTCTACCTCCTCTACATCATCAAATCGTACCCTCTTGGTTCCGATGATCTGGTGCCTCTCATGCCCCTTACCCGCGATCACAACAATATCCTTGTCAGTGGCTGTATTGATTGCGTCTCGGATCGCCTCTCTTCTATCAAGGACTATCCTGTATCCCCTCTCTCCTCGGGAAGGGTTTTGCTCCATTCTCCGTAATCCCGTATCCCTCACCCCCAGCTCAATCTCGTTGGCGATCTGAGCCTGGTTCTCCTTTCTTGGGTTATCCGAGGTGAGTATCACCACATCGCTGAGCTCACCGGCGAGCTTTCCCATCTCTGGTCTCTTGCCCTTGTCCCTGTCGCCACCGCATCCGAACACGGTGATCAACCTGCCCTGCACGAAGGGCTTGAGCGTTTGAAGAGCCTTTTCTAGGGCGTCCGGACTATGGGCATAATCAACGAATACCAAGAGCCCTCTATGGTTTTGTACCCGCTGAAGCCTGCCTGGAACATAGGCGAGCCTCCCTATCCCTCTGGCAATAACGTGAAGATCCAGATGAAGGCTGTAAGCAGTAGCTGCCGCCCCGAGGATATTATAGACGTTTATCCGGCCCAACAGGGATGAGATAATCGGCACGCTCCCTGTAGGAGTAACCAAGGTGAACCGCACCCCATCCACTGAAAGGTTGACATCGGCTGCCCTCACCATGCAATTTCCGTTAAGACCATAGCTCACCACCGGCACCGTGGTCAGCTTCTCTAAAATTCGTCCCTTGGGGTCGTCCACGTTGATAACAGCCTGTGCCTCCTCTTCCCCTTGATCTTCACCCAGAGCGGTAAAGAGCCGGGATTTTGCCTGAAAATACTCCTCCATGGTCACGTGATAATCCAGGTGATCCCTTGAAAAGTTGGTAAACAATGCCCTTAACCACTGAAAGCCGATCGTCCTTCCCTGATCAAGGGAATGTGATGAGACCTCCATGATAATATCCCTTATCCCTGTATCCCTCATCTCCTGAACCATTCGCATCAACTCCGGGTAGTCAGGCGTGGTAAGCGGCGCCTCACAGGAGTGCCCGTTAAACCGATAGTTGATGGTACCGATGATGCCTACCTGAATGCCCGCCTCCTTCCATATCGACTCCAGCAGATAGCTGGTGGTCGTCTTGCCGTTCGTGCCGGTGATGCCGATCAGGCGCATGTCCCTCATGGGGTACCCGTAAAATCTGTCGGCAAGCTCACGGAGGACAACCCTGGTATCGGGCACCCTGATTACGGTGACACCACGAAACTCCTTCTCCACCTGCTCCACTACGAGTGCACAGGCGCCCCCCTCCACAGCATGGGCGAGATAGCGATGACCATCGTGTTCGTGCCCCCTGACCGCCACAAAGAGGTAGTCTTCCTGCACGGCTCGTGAATCGTTGGTCAGCCCCCTGACCTCGATATCCTTCCCTCCCCGAACCTCCCGGATCGAAAGACCATCTAGCAAAAGATCAAGCTTCATATCCCCTTTCAAACGGCTACCACACCATCAACAACTCAGCATGGCGGCCTAAAGGTGACCACCAAAGGTGTATCGCCACGTAACGGCAACCCCGGCGTAGGGCTTTGTTCCACGGCCAGTCCGCTACCCTTCACGATTACACGCAACCCCAGTGCCTTTGCCTTCCGTACTACCTCCCGTACCCCGAGCCCACTTACATCGGGCACCAAGCCCAAGAGATCCAAACCGCTAACCACCTGTTGTCTTTCGGTCTTCGACCAACGATCATCGCTCGAGGGTTTTGCCCTATCAGGGCTCGCCATCGCCATGGTGATCGAAGGCGCCACATTGAGATGATTCAGGGTCCAGCCACCAACATCGCTGAATACAGGGGCCGCCACAATCCCTCCATATGCCGTACCCTTTGGTTCGTCGAGTGCTACCAAGATCACAATTTCCGGGGCGCCAGAGGGCGTAAACCCGCCAAAATATGCCATGTACTTCTCATGTGAGTAAGTCTTCTCGACCGGATCGACCTTTTGTGCGGTCCCGGTTTTACCAGCTACCGTATACCCTTGTATCGCGGCGCGGGGCGCGGTACCGTCTCGTTCCACCACGCCCTCGAGGACAGCCTTTATCTTCTCGGCCGTCTCCTGAGAGATAACTCTTCTTCGCGTCTTGGGGGAAAACTCTCGTATTGTCTTACCTCCTGGATCCACAATCGACTTCACCAGATACGGCCTCATAAGGCATCCCCCATTCGCTATGGCGCCAAAGGCCATTGCCAACTGAAGGGAAGAAACGGAGATACCGTGGCCGAAAAATAAGGTTTCTTGATCGAGAATGCCGGCAAGCCTCATGGATTTGAGGGTGCCGCTCCTTTCGCCCGGAAAATCGATTCCGCTTCGCTCCCCAAATCCAAACATTTGTAAATAGTGGTTGAATCGTTCGGCCCCCAGCTTCCGGCCGATCTTGATCGCCCCGATGTTGCTCGAATACTTTATGATCTCGCTCACGGTCAGGTGTTCATGGGGCTTGCTGTCGTGGATCACGTACTTCGCCACCCTGAGAACACCCCTCTCACAATCGAGGACTGTGTTCGTGGTGACCACACCCTCTTGAAGGGCAGCCGCTAACAGAAAGGCCTTGAGCGTTGAGCCCGGTTCGTGACAATCGGTGACAGCCCTATTCCTCCATTCATAGGGTTTGTGGCCCCAAAATACGTTCGGATTATACTCCGGAACCACTGCCATGGCTAAAATCTCGCCGGTTCGAGGCCTCATTACGATACAGATCCCGCTCTGCGCCTCTGATAGCTCCACTGCATGTCGAAGGGTTTTCTGGGCCTTATAACTGATATCCTTATCAAGGGTGAGTACGAGGTTGAACGGACCCGGCATTTCCACCTTCGGCCCATTAAAAAAAAGGGGCCTGCCAAGGGCATCGTGAACCCTGCTGAGCGTCGTTTCCCTTGCCTCCAAGTAGCCATTGTACTGAAGCTCAATGCCCTCTAGTCCTTCATTATCCTGGCTCGCGAATCCCACCACATGTGCCACCGTTTCCATGGAAGGATAGTAACGCCTGCTCTCCATGGTGAAATCTATCCCGGAGATGGCAAGTGCGTTCACGCGGCGTATCTCTTCCGGCGTAGCCTTTCTCTTGATCCATACGAACGAGTTGGAATCCTGCAACTTTTCGAACAACGCAGTCCTATCTATCGATAGGGCACGACTCAGCAGGGTTGCTGTTTTCCGCTTGTCGACTATCTTTTTCGGGTAACCGTATATGGAGCTTACTTCAATGCTGATCGCGAGTTCCTTTCCTGTCCTATCGAATATGGTTCCCCTCGGTGCGGTTAAGGTAAACTCTCCCGTATATCCCTTCTCAGCCAGGCTTGAAAGGTGGCTTGCCTCGATGATCTGAAGCTGGTAGGCCCTGAGGAAGATGACCGTGAACGCGAGGATAAAGAAAACCCCCGTCATGGAGATCCTGATCCTCACCCACTTTATCTTCTTAGCTCTCATGGCACGTACACCACCTGTTTGGGCGAAGGGTGCCGCAATCCAAGCTCTTTCATGGCCTTATCCTCTAAGTGTTTGGGAGATTTTAGAGAGGCTATCTCTAGCTTCAGCTTTCGGTTGTACTCCTCCTCCCTCGCTATCTCTTTTTTCAACTGGCTCAATTCATAGCCTGTTTGCGTTCTCTTAAAATTTACCCAGACGTGGGAAATCCCTGCTAAGAGAACAATGAGAAATAGGGCTGCGAGGAAATAGATAAACCGTATTGGTTCCCTCTTTTTTTCCCTTTTCACCTCACACCCTCTCCGCCACCCTCATGATGGCACTCCTAGAGCGCGGATTTTGATCGATTTCGGCCTGACCGGGTTTTAGCGCTCCTTTGGTTATAGCCCTCATGAGAGGCTTGCCGGCTGTCGGCGTCACCGGCAGTTTTCGAGGCTGCATCTGCTTTCCCTCCCATTGGAGCATGGCCCGTTTCACAAGCCTGTCCTCCAGGGAATGATACGATATAACCACAAGTCTTCCATCCCTCGCCAGGACAGAGGGGGCCTTGCTGAGAAAATCAGACAGATTTTTCAGCTCTCCATTAACCGCTATCCGTAGTGCCTGGAAAACTCTGGTAGCAGGGTGAATGGTTCGCGGATGGTACCTCCTTGGTATTGCACGTTCAACGATCCGGGCGAGCTGGAGACTCGAGCGTATCGGGTTTTTCTTCCGCTCCTCCGCAATAGCTCGCGCAATACGCTTGGCCCATCTCTCCTGCCCATATTCCCACAGAATCCCCTCAAGCCTTTCAATCGAGTTTCCGTTGATAAGCTCCCCTGCGCTTATCCCCGTGTGCTGGTCCATTCTCATATCCAAAGGCTCATCCTTGTGAAAGCTGAATCCCCTGCCGGACGACTCAAGCTGATACGATGAGATACCGAGATCCAAGAGCATCCCGCTAATCCGTTCAACCCCGAGCCCCTCGAGTATCCTATCGATATCAACGTAGCTTTCGTTCAGCAGGGTGAGTTTTTCGGCAAATAGAAAAAGGCTGTCCCTTGCTATCTCAAGGGATGCTTGATCGACATCCAGGCAAATCAGCCTCCCGGCAGGGGCCAAACTCTCTGCAATCTTAAGGCTATGCCCACCGGTACCGGCTGTTCCATCCACATAGATTCCCTCTGGATTGCTGACCAGGAATCTCACAACCTCATCAACCATAACCGGTTGATGAGTAACGACCATATTGCCCCCCACTCAAATGCCAAGATCTGAAAGAGATTGACTGGCGTCTGGAAATGCCTCCCTGGCCCTTTCGAATTCCTGGTCCCACCTATCCTTATCCCATATCTCAAATCTGGTGAGATGGCCTACGAGGACTACCTCTTTGTGTAATCCCGCCAACTCTCTTAAGTCTGGAGGAATCAGGATTCTGCCCTGTTTCAGGGAACACTCGACGGCCCCGGATACAAAATAGCGGAAGTAGATATTGGCCGAAGTATCGAACATGGGAAGACTTACTGCCTTCTCCTTTATCCTCTGCCAGTCATCCCTTGCAAAGACAACGAGACAGTTGTTCAGATTGGTGACCACCAGGGAAGAGTCACCCCTCTTCTCCAACACCTCCTTGAAACGAGACGGGATGGCGAGCCTTCCTTTTTCATCAAGGCTGTGTCTTGATCTTCCCTCGAATAAATCATGTAAAGGCTTTGCCATGATCTTTTCCCCACTTTGTACCACTTTATGACACTTTCAGGCATAAATTGACCTTTGTCAAGAAAAAAATGAAAATTTTCTTGAAATTATGAGGTATGGGATGGTTATTATGAATTCGTGGATGGATGGGTGTCTCTATGGTATCCCTCCGGAGACCAAAAAAGAGACTCTCTTACGGGGAATTCGAGCGGTCCTACTACTTCAATGAGGACCTTGAACGAATCCTTAAGGCGATGCATCGATGGCCTCTATGGGGGAGCCTTGCCCAGAAAAAGCATGCAGCAGCTGTGGCACTTTTGGAGCTGTTCTGTGAGTCGATGGGCCTTTGCCCGCGGGTCTGATCCCATTCTTCAAGGCATTTATAACGGAAGGGGACATGGGCATGATTCGGTATTGCTGCATCGAGAGTATGGTGGGACGACTTCTGGTGGCCGGTGATGAGGAGGGTCTCAGGTATATAAGCTTCATGAAAGGGAAGCACAAGATTACCCCGGAGATGGATTGGGGGAAAGACCCGTCGTATCTTGGAGAGGCAATCCGTCAGATGGAGCTGTATTTCGAGGGCAAGCTCAAGCAATTTACCCTGAAACTGGCCCCCCAGGGCACACCCTTCCAGCTCGATGTGCTCCGAGCCCTTCAGGAGGTGCCCTATGGTGAAACCATCTCCTACGGGGAGCTTGCACAACGGATCGGAAGGCCAAAGGCCTCCCGAGCAGTGGGCACGGCAAATGCCAAAAATCCTCTCCCCATCGTCATTCCGTGTCATCGGGTGATCGGAAGCGACGGCAGTCTGGTGGGTTTCGGCGGGGGACTGGAGATAAAGAGGAAATTGCTCGATTTAGAGAAAGCCCACTGTTAGATTCGACTGCATCCTCATGAGGTCCCCTGTGACTATTTGCCAGAGACACAATGATGAAAAAGGAGACGCTCTGTACCTCAAGTTCAGTGATCAAAAACCAGATAGGGTGCTCCGGGACTCAATTTTTTTAAGGTATTTCGCTATTCCCTGCTTCCGCCGAATATTCTGAGAAACATCAAAAACAGGTTGATGAAATCAAGATACAGTGATAGTGCCCCTACTATTGCTCCCTTCCTTATAGCAGCAGCATCAAGTCCATCCGGCTGACTTCGGGCCATATCCTTTAATTTTTGGGTATCATAGGCTGTTAGGCCTATAAAGACGAATACGCCAATGTAGCTAATAAACATGCTCATGGAACTGCTGCGGATGAATAAATTCACTAATGAGGCGATAATAATACCCATCAGACCCATCATGAAAAAACCACCGAGGGAGGTCAAATCCCTCTTGGTGGTCCATGCATATATGCTTGATGCTAAAAAAGTTGCTGAACAGATAAAAAAGGTGCTCACGATAGATGTCTTGGCATAGGCAAGAAAAATGAATGAAAGGGTTACGCCGTTTAGGGCCGAGTATATAACAAAAAGGGCGGTAGAGGTAGATGCGCTCATCCTGTTTACCCTGCTGCTTATGGTAAAGACCAAGGCCAATTCAGCAATGATAAGAGCAAAGAATATGAAATTGTTTCCAAATACCATTCTCATCATGGTTTCATTGTGGGATACATAAAAGGCAATAAACCCTGTAAGCGCAAGACCTATACACATCCAGTTGTAAACGCTTCTGACGAAATTGTTGACGAGTGCGTCTGTCCTTGATCTCGTATAAGAGATTGAGTCCATGATCTTAGACCTCCTTATTTCTTGATCTATATGTTGAATCCTTTGAACCTCTTGTTACAGAGACGATAACTTCTCACATAGAATATTTCAAGTTCCAAATGATGATGTTGACAAGTTCCGCTTCCTATGCAAGCCTCATTTTTATAGGTTATAATAAAGGAGAGGTAACCATGAAGCATATTCATTATTTGGATCAGGAAGCGGAAAAGACTGAAAACGATGGGGCACAGGGAGCTGTCATACGACATTTGATTACAGAGAAGGACGGGGCTCCCAATTTTAACATGAGAGTCGTTTCCCTCGAACGGGGCGGGAGAAGCCCCAACCATAGTCATCCCTGGGAACATGAGTTTTTTGTCCTCAGCGGCAGGGGCATCGGCGAGGTCGATCATAAGGAAGAGAATCTCAAGCCGGGTGATGCACTCTATGTACCACCGAATGTCCAGCATTGCATCCGAGCGATAGAGGCCATGGAGGTGATCTGACTCATTCCACAAACGTAACTGCACCTGGATGGTGCACAGGAATAACCATTACCACATTGAAAGTACTCACTCCATTCGGTCCGAGCGCATAACCGAGTCGAGCGCTAAGTCCTGCCCTCAACGATCGGTTCGGCCCTGATCCTTTCGGCTTCGAGCTCAAGGTCAAGAGACTCACTACCGATGGGCAAGGAGGTGAAAAAGAATGTGCAGTCGGAGAAATAGATGGAAGGGCCGAGACGGTCTCGAGACATCCAACCTGGCCTATTGGACCATTCGGATAATGCACGATAATCCCATCCTGCCCCTGGTAAGGAATCCCTACAAGCTCCTCGAGGCGGCAGGATTAGAAGGCGGTCAAAAGGTACTTGAGGTCGGATGCGGGCCGGGATTTTTCACCATCCCGGCTGCAGAACTCGTGGGAGATGAAGGCCATGTATATGCACTCGATATCCATCCGCGTGCCGTTGAGAGGGTGAAGAAAAAGCTCGAGAAGAAGGCGCTCAAAAACGTTACGGCAATCTGTGCCAACGCATCTGATACCGGGCTGCCAGGCGGAAGCATTGACCTTGTCTTTGTCTTCGGAGTCCGTCATGTCGCAGGCGGCCTTGAAAACATGATCTCCGAGCTCCACCGAGTGTTGAAGCCCTGCGGAATCCTCTCCTTTGAAAAAACCAGGGGATCAGAGGCGGCATTGATTGAGGAAATCAAACGAAAAGGGTTTTCCTGCACGCACAAGCGGTCTCGGATCCTTATATTTACAAAAAGGGGAGAGTAAAAACATAAACCATCATCTGGGCTTGGGAGGAAGCCCAGGAGGACCATATTTGGGTCGTTCCTTTCTATGCCGCTCAAACGTATCGATCAATTCATCAAGCCTCTTTTTCTGATCAGGATTCAATACCTTTTTCATCTGCACAAAGCCTTGATCCATCATCTTGACAAACTCTAAATGGCTCTGCCGGAAGAGTGCCACCCGTCTATCTTCCAATCGGTCGATAATGCTTTTAAACTCTTTCTTCTGGTCTTCCGTCAAATCAAGATCTCGGGAGAACCGTTCCAGGATAAACGTCTTTCGCGCCGAAGGATCCGCCTTGTGGCGGGAAAACACATACTTATGATACAATCCCGTACCCAGAGAACCGGCCACCACGCCGAGCACGAATACCAGCGCCACGCCTGTAAACAGCTTCCATCTTTTCATGCTCCCCCCTTAAAACTCGAAGAGCTGTGCCAGGGTTAGCTCTTCTGGATCGTAGATAAGCGACGTAAACGCCTCATATTCCGGGGTAAAATCCAGCTTGAATAAAAGGGCCGCGAATATGAGTATGAGTGCGCAGGTTGCTGGGGTGAGCCTCCATAGGAAGTGCTCGAAGAACTCCAAAAAGCTCTGCCCTGATGGAATCGGCCTCAGGGTCCTGATGCGGCGCATCGTATTCGCCTGCCACTGTTCGCCCACCTCTGCATGCTCTTTCCCGAAATAGGCCTCCCTAAGGATTGTTCTCAATGCCTCGTACGTATGCTGAAGTTTTTTCATCTGATCCTTCCTTTACGTTGGAATTACCCTCTTGAAGAGTGTTTCAAGTTTCTTCCGGGACCGGAATGATCGAACCTTTACGTTCGCGGTAGTCCATCCCAGAAGCCCCGCAGCCTCTTTCACCGAAAGCCCTTGAAGATATACCAACTCGAGAACGATCCTGTCTTGGGCAGACAATCTTTCGAGCGCCCAGTCCAGCATCTCCCTGGCCTCTTTCACCCTGCTTTTCTCATAAAACGACGTATCGGATTCATGGGACAAGGTCTTTTCGAGCCAGTCCCGGTGATTCTCGCTCAGGTCACTCATCGGGACCTCCCTGGATCGATACCGTTTTCTCCAGAAATCATAACAGGTCCTTACCGCAATAGAAGAGAGCCATTGCCTAAAACCGCCCTCCTCTTTAAAACCCGGCAAGGCCTGATACGCCCTCACGAAAACCTCTTGAGCCATCTCCTCAATCTCTTGGTATGGCACATGTTTTTTGACAATCCTCAGCAC
>CAYPNL010000244.1:0-5924 GCA_964412045.1 uncultured Desulfobacteraceae bacterium | reverse complement strand
AAAGGCCACCACGGTCTTTCCGCAACCCACATCGCCCTGAAGGAGCCTATTCATGGGAGCCGATCCGGACATATCCGCTGTGATCTCTCCAATGACCCTCGCCTGTGCACCGGTGAGCGAAAAGGGGAGAGCGCGATCAAGCTCCTCAAGATCCGGGATGGTGAAGGCGATTCCCCTCTGCCCGGATGCCTTGCTCCTCTTGAGCAAAAGGGCGAGTTGAAGGGTGAAAAACTCATCGAATATGAGTCTCTGCTGTGGCGGTGATCTCCGGGCACGGAGATCCTGCAGTGATGCGTCACGGGGAAAATGCACCTCCCGTATCGCCCGTTCGAGCCCGGGAAGCCCTTTTTCCTTGGCGATCCTTTCCGGCAGGGGATCCTCAAGGCCCGAAGTGAAGTCCCGAACGGCATCCCTCATGATCCGCCGCAACCTCTTTTGGGAAATCTTCTCTATCTCGGGGTACACGGGAACGAATCTTCCTATCTCCAGGGAATCCCCATCTTCTATAATCTCAGGGTGAAACGTCTCGAGCATCCTGAAAGATCGGCGAAACCTGCCGAAAAGCATGATAGACCGACCTTTTCTCAACCTGAAAAGGTGCTGGGAAAAACCAATCCATTTCGCGGATATGATGCCGGTATCATCTTCTACGAGTATCTCAAAGGCGCCCCGGTACTTGAGTCTGATCTTTCCCGCCTCCCTGATCATACCCCTGATAAGGGCGCTCTGGCCGGGAGCTATCTTCCCTATCGGGATGAATTGTCTTCTATCCTGGTAGGAACTGGGAAAGCTATACAGGAGGTCAAAGACCGTGCTGATGCCCCTTTTTGTCAGTTCCCCTGCTATGACCGGTCCAACCCCTCTCACTGCACTCACAGGGCTCAGAATTTTTAGGTACGGATTTGCCTGGTATGGGTTCATGTATTATTCACCACAGAGGCACAGAGATTGTTGTTTTGCGTGCCTCTTTCAGTGCAATCGATAGAACAATAGTACATCGTCATTGCTAGGAGCCGAAGGCGACGTGGCAATCTCTCCTTTCATGAGATTGCTTCGTTTCACTCGCAATGACATTTTCATTCATGCGTCTCAGCGCGCATATGATTCTGATAACTACGATACGTCAAAAATGCACGCCGGTTTTGCCCTTCTGGCGTCTGAGCAAAAGGGCAAAAGAAATTCTCATCCTTGGCGTTCTCTGCGCCTCTGCGGTGAATCATCTTCTTCATCACGGCATGACCCCGTATACCTTCAACTTCTTGTGCAAGGTCCTCCGCGTTATGCCGAGCCGCCGTGCCGCCTCACTCTTATTGCCGTTTGAGAGCTCCAGGGTCTTCAATATCGTTGTCTTTTCCACCTCATCGAGCGGCATCTCCCCCCTGCTAGTGCCTCCCACCGGCAACCCGCCCTCTGGACCTGCCTCCCGTGGAATCAGGGAAAATTCCTGTTCATTCAAATACTCCGCCCTTGCCAGGACCACTGCCCTTTCAACAGCGTTCATGAGTTCCCGCACGTTTCCGGGCCATTCATACCTCAGCAGGCGGTCCATTGCCTGAGAGGTAAATCCCTTTATCTGCTTTCGGTTCTTTTCCGAGAACTGCGTCAAAAAGTGCTGAGCAAGCAGCGGGATATCCTCCCTTCTCTCCCTCAGGGGCGGCATTTCGATGGCAACAACGTTCAAACGGTAGTAGAGATCATCCCTGAAACGGCCCGCATGGATCTCCGTGATGAGATCCTTATTGGTAGCAGCAATAATCCTGACATCCACCTTCATGACCTCTTCACCGCCGACGCGGGTGATCTCTCTGTCCTGAAGCACCCTGAGGAGTTTCACCTGCATGGCGAGCGACATCTCGCTCACCTCGTCTAAAAACAAGGTTCCCCCATGTGCCTGGCGAAAACGGCCCTCCTTCCTCCTGTAAGCCCCGGTGAACGCTCCTTTCTCGTGCCCGAACAACTCCGATTCAAGCAGCGTTTCTGTAATGGCTGCACAATTGATCTTCACGTATGGCCCGTCTTTTCTCAAGCTGTTAACGTAAATCGCCCCTGCGATCATCTCCTTTCCGGTGCCCGACTCACCGGTGATCAACACCGTGGCCTCGGACGTGGCCACCTGGGCAACGGTCTCCATAAGCCTGATCATGGCAGGGCTTGTCCCAATAATATTGTGGGTATTAAAATGGGCGCCCAGGGTTTCCCGCAGCAGCCGGTTTTCCTCCCGCAGGTGGCTGTGCTCCATGGACCGCTCCATGGTGAGTCGCAGCTCATCAAAATCGAGGGGCTTGGTGAGATAGTCATAGGCCCCGTTCTTCATAGCCTCGACAGCACTTTCAACAGAGGAGTAAGCGGTCATGATAATGACCGGTATGGCAGGGTTAAAGGCCTTGATCTCGCCCAGGGCCTCGAGCCCTGATACCTTGATCATGCGGACATCCATCAGGATTAGGTCAAATGCCTTCTCATGCACACTATCGATTGCGCTAGAGCCGTCATCCGCTTCTATCACAGCATACCCCCATCCGGTAAGAAGGGTACGCAGCATGGTACGGTGAGCGGGGTCGTCATCAACGACTAAAACTGTATGCGAATTTGCCATAAAGAAACGTCCATTGTGTATGGTTGCCTGCCTTGATATGAGGTACCTCGTTAGGTTGATAGGCTGAAGGCTGAAGGTTACTTCTTTCGCACAATCAACTCAAACCATTCAACCGCTTTTCTGTATCGAGGCTGAACGTGCCTGCCTAGTGGGGCAAAATGGAGGCTGGCATTATATACCCCTAACCACCTTCGGCCTTCAGTCTATCTACCTAGCTTAAAGGCAAAACAATTGTCACCGTGGTCCCCTTACCAGGTTCACTCTCAACCCTCACCTCCCCCTTGTGGGCCTCGATAATCCTGTGGACTATGGCAAGCCCCAGGCCCGTGCCTGATTGCTTGGTGGTAAAGTAGGGATCGAAGATATGCACCAAATCCTCCTTTTTAATGCCAGCGCCGCTATCCGAGATAACGACTTTTGCCGTACCGTATCCCTCATCCATGAAGGAATCTATACGAAGCGTTCCTCCCTGGTCCATGGACTCAACGGCATTGAGGTATAGGTTGAGCAATACCTGGCTGATGCGGTCCGGATCAATGGACACCTCCTTGATCTCGGGAGAGAGGTTCGTAGTTATGACAACTCCCTTGCCCTGGGCCTGCTTCTGAATCATCTTGAGCGAATAGGTAATAACCTCATGTAAGCTTGCCTTCTTTCTATTGAGCTTTACGGGACGGGCGAATTCCAGGAGTTGTCCTATGACCCTGTTGAGCCTCTCCACCTCCTGGACCATGATTTCTGCTGTTTTTTTATCTTCCGGTACGTCCTTGTATCTCTCTTTAAAATAGGTGGCAAAGCCCTTGATAGAACTGAGCGGATTGCGGATCTCATGGGCGATCCCTGCTGCCAGCCTTCCAATGGAGGCAAGTCGCCGGTTTCTTTCGACCTCCTTCTTGAGCTCCTGGACCTCGGTGAGATCCCTGAACAGCAGCACTTCCCCGAGCAGCTCACCGCGGTCTCCAAAGAGGGAGGATACGCTTGCCTCCAAAGGAACGGCTTTCCCTTCTCCCAGGTCACAGTCTATCTCTCTTTCAATAATATCTTTCTTGCTCTTCCGCTCATCAATGAGAGCCCACAGTTCTTGGGGAAGTATCTCTCTGGCCTTTTTCCCAAGCATCTCGCCTGATGAGCGCTGGAGCACTGCCTCAGCTGCTTGATTAAAAGAGGTTATCTTCCCCTCCGTATCGATGGTGAGCAGCCCCATGGGCATATTCTCAACCACGGTGTCCGACAAGGCTTTTATCCGCGTCAGAGAGCTCCTGGCTGATCGATAGGCCTGGGCCATGAAAAGGGAGATGATTCCGGAGAGCCCGACAAGCAGAAGGATAAGGGCCATAATCACCGTGTGACGCACATCTTCCATCCTTGCTGACTCTATAGGCCCCATATCAAGCCCCACGAAGATAACCTGCCCGGGCTTCGGCACAGGACTCATTTCCGTGAGAGGCCGCCGCCCTCTCTGGTACAGCATCTTCCCGTGAAATCCTTCCGGAAGAGGTCTCCTGGCAGGTGAAAACTGTCTGAACACCTCAAATACCTGAGCACCCTCCGGATTGACAACCTGACGCCATCCGATCTCTTGCGAGCGAGAAATCCTGTTGAAGTCAAGATCACTCCCATACGTATCACCTCTTTTGGCGTGATCGTTGTGGGCAATAACGGTTCCATCCTTATCGGTCACGATAAGGTGGACAATGTCAGGCTGTTGAGCGGTTTCAGCCAGCAGTGTTTGGAGCTGAAAGCTGGCCCCGTGCATCCCCATCACCCCGGTTCTGGTCCCGGCCTCAATGGATCTGATAAGGGCTGCCCCTTTCTCCAGGAGAAGTATCGTGGCATCCTCTTTCTGTTTGTTGATGTTTTCAACGGCCCAAAACACAAAGATAGAAACCAATATCACCACCGCCCCAAGGATAATCCAGGGAGGAATACCGGCCAAAAATCCCTTTTTTACAGTATTCTTTTTTTTCATGACTCCTTTTCCAACCCTGATAACATCGTAAAGCGATTGTATAAATGGATACTTTCTATCCACAAAGAGCACACATCATGGATAGTAAGTATCCAGTTTTTCTCAGCTCATTGCAAGAAAAAATAGTATCTCTCATACATGGAACTATACAAATATCGTAATTTCAGTACGTTACATGGATTGCTTACAATCTGGCACAACATTTGCTTTATATAACGCCAAACCGACTCAGTTAGGTAGATAGACCGTAGGCTGAAGACTGTTAGAAAATTAGGTTCAGAGGTTCAGCCGTTGAAACCTTTGAACGGTGAACGGTGAACCTTGGAACCTCCAGTCTAAACAGCTTCAGGCTGACTACCTGAGTAGTCACGTCAAAACAATCTAATAGTAGAAGGAGGAAAAAGATGAAAAAAGTAGGAACAACCGTAGGAATCATAGCATTGGTAGCAGCCCTCGCCGTGCCGGTATACGCATACGGCAGAGCAGGGAACAAAGGCAGAGGAGCAGGGGTTGGTCCTGAAGGCAGGCAGCCTGCCTGCGTGCAAACTATCCCGAACCTCACAGCCGAACAATCAGCCAAGCTCACAGAGCTCAGGGCTCAGCGTGACCAGAAAGCACTCCCGATCAGAAATGAGATGATAGCCAAAAGGGCTGCACTCAGGAATCTCTGGCTGCAGAGCGATCCTGATAAGGCGGCTATCAAGGCCAAACAGCAGGAGATCAACGATCTCAGGACTAAACTCCAGGATAGCATGACAGAGTACCGGCTCGAGGTCAGTAAGATACTCACGCCCGAGCAGCAAGCTCAACTGCAATCAAAAAGGCCAGTTAGGAATTACGGGCCTGATGCCAAGAAGCATGGGGACCGTGGACACGGCCGTACGAGAACATGGTAAAACGTTAAAGGGGAAGGGGCTCAATGCTCCTTCCTCTCCTCTACAATGCATAGAAGCATTCGAAAAAGCATGTGACAGAATTCCCTTCAAATAATAGTCGTCCCAGTTGAATGAAGCTTGAGATAGGTCCGTTCGCTGGTATAGGTGAAACTTCGGAGGCATGGATATGCAACTGATTATTGCGGAACGTCTTTCCAAGACATACCAGGCAGGAGCTGTGATGATCAATGCCCTAAAAGGTGTTAGTTTTTCTATTAGCAAAGGATCTCTTGTCTCTTTTGTGGGGCCTTCGGGAAGCGGCAAGACCACCCTTTTAAATCTCATCGGGTGCCTTGACAGGCCCTCGGACGGCCGCCTTCTTGTCGCCGGAATGGAGGTGACAAGTTTTGCATTCAGAGATGCGGCGAGATTCAGAGGGAAACACATCGGTTTTATTTTTCAGAGTTTTAATCTGATTCCGGTC
>CAYPNL010000243.1:0-8123 GCA_964412045.1 uncultured Desulfobacteraceae bacterium | reverse complement strand
ACTTGGCTATGCCGCCTTTTTGGAGCGGGAAACCGGGCTTGAACCGGCGACCGTCACGTTGGCAACGTGATGCTCTACCAACTGAGCTATTCCCGCCTTTTCGCAATTGTATGCAAATGTTGCCTTTTGTCAAGAAAAATCTGAGCAAAGGCTACATAAGGATATCCTTCACGAGTCGAAAATATGCAAATCCAGACCACAGAGTCAGCACTAATGCCATCCAGAGAAATGCTATTCCGACGGCATGAAAATCAATGCTCATATACTGATAGTGTAAGCAGAGACATATAAGGGAGACCAGTTGGAATACGGTTTTATATTTTCCGAGGGAACTAGCCTCGATAATCTTTCCCTCCACGACTGCAATGCCCCGTAAGCCCGTCACCGCCATTTCCCTCGCGATAATAAGGATTACTATCCAGGCAGGGATCCTGCCGAGCGGTATCAGCATGATCATGGTAACCGATACAAGCAGCTTGTCTGCAAGTGGATCAAGAAATTTCCCTATATGAGTAACTGTTTTATATCGCCTTGCCAGGAACCCATCCAGGAGATCGGTAAAGGCAGCTGATGCGAAGAAGACAGCGGCCAAAAAACTTCCCCATCTTCCGGGAAAAAACAGGCAGATCACCACCACCGGGATCAGTGCCAGCCTCATGAGGCTCAGGGTGTTCGGCAGATTGCCTATGTGGCCTCGATAGCGATCCATATCTCACCGCATAAAAATTAATCCTTATTTTCTCTAAACTCCTGGTAATAGGCCATAACCCTTTCCACGAAACTTTTCGTCGCGGGGATAGGAGGAATACCATGGTGGTTGTCCACTGCAGTGGGGCCTATATTATACGCTGCAACAGCTAATCTTATATCACGTTGAAATCTCTTGAGAAGCGTGCTGAGATATTTGGTCCCGCCGAGGATATTCTCCTCAGGATCAAAGGGATCTTGCACCTTCATATCCTTTGCGGTAGCAGGCATTAACTGCATGAGGCCCTGAGCACCGCTTTTAGAGACAGCATTAGGCTCAAAGGAGGACTCTGCCTTTATAATAGCCTTGATAAGGTAAGGGTCCACATCGAATTGTCGTGAGGCTGTGATGATGATCTTGTCATATTTCATGATATATGGCTTTGCCGTTAATCCCTTGGCCTTCACGTAGAGGCGGTAGCGAGGATCTGAGCGGATATTCGTAAAGTGCCACACGTCCTTTTCATCCTTGAATCTATATATATCGCAGGTCGGGGAGCCCAAGGGTATCAGGCAACACAGTAGTACGATTATCGCAGTATATACAAAGAATTTCAAACTTCCCCTCCTGCGGGCTCAACTGAAGGCCCCATCGGTAGTCCTTCCAACAGGCGGCGAATGGTCACCTTGAGGACTGGATGCATGAACTCAGGGGATAACTGAGCGAGCGGTTCCAACACAAATCGCCTCTCCTGCATCAAAGGGTGGGGTACGACCAGATCACGGGACCGAATAATTTCTTGACCAAAAAGAAGAATATCGAGATCAATTATTCTCGCCTCCCATCTCCGCCGCCTCCTCCTTCCCATGGCATGTTCTATGGACAAGAGGGCTTTTATCAACTGAAATGGATTAAGGTAGGTGTTCAGTTGTGATACACAGTTTATATACCAATCCTGTTCTGCCACACCCACAGGTTCGGTCTTATAAAGCGGTGAGCAGGCAGCAACCTTACACCAAGGCAATTGATCTATCTCCTCGATCGCGCTTCTACAGTTTGAGATTTTATCTCCGATGTTCGATCCTATTCCTATGTAAGCTACGGTACCCTCTGAAATCATAGGCCAACCCTGAGAACCCTTTCAACAGCCTCTGACAGTCGTTTCTCATCCTGGGTGAGGGCAATCCTGATGTATCCCTCACCAGCAGAGCCGAATCCATTGCCCGGAGTGACTACCACACCAGCCTCATCTAAAAGCCTTGCTGCCAGATCTATCGATGTGTAAGGGTGGGGAACGGGTACCCAGAGATAGAATGTGGCCTTTGGAAGATTCACCTTGAACCCAGAATCCTGTAATCCTCTAACCATAATATCCCTTCGACGTTCATAGATCTTTCCCATCTCTGAAATGCCCTCCCGATGCGATTTGAGGGCCTCAATACTGGCTATTTGGATAGCTTGGAACACGCCGGAGTCAAGATTGCTTTTTATTACGCCCAGCCCCTGGATAGCTTCCTTATTTCCGACAGCGAAGGCGACCCGCCATCCGGTCATGTTGAATGTCTTTGAAAGGGAGTGGAATTCAATGCCGATCTCCTTGGCGCCTTCTACCTCGAGGAGGCTCATGGGTTTATATCCATCAAAGGCAATCTCACTATAGGTGAGGTCGTGGCATACCATTATCCCATAGCTGCGTGCAAAGGCGACTATCGACTCGAAAAAATCCTTATCAGCAACAGCGGCTGTAGGATTATTTGGATAGTTGATCCATATCATCTTGGCCTTATCCGCCACCTCTTGCGGTATGGCGGTGAGATCTGGCTGAAAGCCATTGTTTTCATGCAGCGGCAGGAAATAGGGTTTTCCGCCCGCAAAAAGGGTTCCCGTATGATATACCGGATAGGCAGGTGTAGGAGTAAGGGCCACGTCGCCGGGATCAATAAAGGCAAGAGAGATATGGGCTATCCCCTCCTTTGCTCCTATCAGTGCGATGACCTCGCTGTCTGGATCCAAGTTCACAGAGAACCTCCGCAGGTACCATTCGGCTATCTCGTACCTGAATTCCTCCATTCCAGAGTAGGAGGGATAGCGATGATTTGCTGGATCTTTCACGGCACCTGCCATAGCATTGATGATGTGCGGTGGTGTGGGAAGATCCGGATCGCCTATGCCGAGATCTATGATATCCACACCTTTTCCCATCATCAGCCTCTTTTTTTCATCAATCTCCTTGAATAGGTAAGGAGGCAACCGGGAAATCCTCTCTGCTTGCTTAAACATTGCTGGTATCCCTCAATCCTAATACATCTTGCATGTCGTAGAGACCATTTGGTTGTGTGATGACCCATGCGGCTGCCAGCAATGCGCCTTTCGCAAAGTTATCCCTGCTGTGTGCCTTATGGGTCACTTCAATTCTTTCCCCGACCCCAGCGAATATCACCGTATGCTCTCCTACAATGTCCCCAGCCCTGATGGCTTGGATACCGATCTCGGTATCCCGTCTCTCACCGATGAAGCCCTTTCGTTCATACACTGCGTCCACGTCTAGGTTTCTCCCGGTTGTTGTGGCCAAGATAGTGGCGAGATGAAGTGCCGTGCCACTCGGTGCATCTTTTTTGAGCCTGTGGTGAGCCTCCAGTATCTCCATATCATAGCCGTCCCTCAGGATTCCCGCGAGGTCTCCCACCACCTTGAAGAGCATATTGACCCCTATACTCATATTGGGCGAGATAACGCATCTGATTGATTTTCCAAGGCCTTGGAGTTCTTCCCTGTTTGGACCGGTGATTCCCGTCGTTCCTATCACCATTGCCTGACCGGTTGTGGCAATGAACCGAATATCATGCAAGGTACACTCAGGTGTGGTAAAATCAATCAACACATCGGCGCCTGCCACTGCCTCGCTGATATCCTTCTTGAGCTCGATGCCTGACTCGCCGATACCGGCAACACTTCCCACATCCCTGCCGATGAGAGGATGATCAGGCCTCTCAAAGGCGCCTGAGAGCGTAAACCCCTCGCTTTTTTGAATCATCTGTATTATTCTTCCACCCATCCTGCCGGCAGCGCCGGCAACAGCAATGTGTATCATCTTTTTCTCCTCATGTATGATTGCACTCCATGAATAACTCAGCCACCAGACACGAGGACACAAAGAAATGATAAACGAAGAGTAACACTCTACATTGGTGTCTTTGTGTCTAAGTGGCTATAGAGAGACTCTCATTTGTTAAAGAAACTCCGGCACTGACTCCCCCCTAAAAAGTTCCTCAAGAGCTTCTCTTGCCCGTATAATAGAGAATTGTTTCTCTCTGACCATGACCTCTGCGGGGCGTGGACGGGAGTTATAGTTCGAGGACATGGAAAAGCCATATGCCCCTGCGCTCATGAGAGCGATAAGCTCCCCCTGCTCAAATGGAGGCATGGCCCGATCTCTGGCGAAAAAATCGCCAGTTTCGCACACAGGTCCTACAAGATCAGCCTTGACCGGATCTGCATGGATTCTTTTCACCGGTTGCACCGCATGAAAAGAGTTATACAACGCAGGCCTAATCAGATCGTTCATTGCTGCATCTACAATGATGAATCTCTTATTCGCCGTCGATTTGGTATAGAGAACTCTAGTGACCAATATGCCGGCATTGCCGATGATAACCCTGCCTGGCTCTAGGATGAGGGTAATGGAATCCCTCTTTATCATCTCCTTCAATGCACTGGCATACTCCTGTGGATGAGGTGGTGTTTCATCGTTATAGGTTATCCCGAGACCTCCGCCGAGGTTGAGATACCCGATTTCCATCCCCCTGTTTCGCAATTCTCTCAAGAGACCACGCAATGATGCGAGTACCTTTGTAAAGGGATGGATATCGGTGAGTTGACTGCCTATATGACAGGATATACCTCTGACTTTAATATGTTCCAATCCATCGGCGATTTCGTAGACGTGTAATGCCTCGTTTATGGGAATGCCGAATTTGTTTTCCATGCTGCCGGTTGTGAGATAGGGATGGGTTTCGGTTTCAACGTCCGGATTTATGCGAATGGCGATTGTCGTCTTGTCTCGTAACTTGCCCGCTATCCGATTTACCAGGTGCAGTTCTTGAGATGACTCTACATTGAACATCAAAATATCGGATTGAAGCGCCAGTTCGATATCGCCTGGGGTTTTCCCCACCCCGGAGTAGACTATCTTATCCGTTGGTATTCCGGCCCTCAGTGCTCGCAGCAGCTCACCTCCTGAAACGATATCCGCGCCTGCTCCCTCCTTCGCCAATGCCCTCAAGACAGCAATGTTAGAGTTTGATTTCACAGAGAAGCAGGTAAGATGATTCAGGCCATTGAAGGCCTCATCAAAGACGCGGTAATGCCTTGCAATGGTCGCATGGGAGTAAAGATAGAACGGTGTTCCTACCTGATCAGCGATATGCGCCACAGGCACCTGTTCACAGTAAAGTTCATCATCTTTATACACGAAGTGATGCATCGAATAACCTTTCATGTAACAAAGCAAAGCGTGAGTCTCTACCTGCTAGCTTTCCCTCACCGAAAGCCGCCACAGAGGACTCGCACTGTGTTTCAATCGTTTTTTACTATCTTTCCTTCAAAGATATCAAGTATATCACTCACCTGTTCCGGCACCTCATCTTTCTTTATGCCCTTTTCTTCCCCCACTGCGCTATTCTGTTTTTTGAAGACAACCTTGAAGTTCGAGTGGAAGAACTGATGGCTATAGGCTACAAGCTGCTCGAAGCGCTCGGGGTCATCAAAGTACCCCGCGGTGAATGATCCCTTTCCGCAGGACAACTCCATACTGTCTCCGTTCATGGTTGGGGGGCTCCATTCCTTGAGGATATTGGCCATTGCCCTGTTTCTGGAGCTGAGATAGTGTAAAAAGGCATTCCACCGTTCTCCATCATCAGGAACCATTTTTTGGGATTCGTATGCCTTTCGCTTGGGATTTTTTGTAGCCCCTTGATGCAACGCGGCTCCTGCGGATTGATCAAGCCTCTGCTCCAGATCCTCAAGTTTTCCCATAAGATCGTTAAATGAGAGGTACTCTTTAAGTCCGGAAAGCTTGAGCAAGATTGCCTCCACTGCTATTCTGGGATTACTGGTGTATCGGAGATCTATTTCTCTGGCGATGAGGAAATTGAGTGCCTGGAGAAGCCGTTCGATTCCTGCCTGGTGAGCCTGTCTTCTCGTCTCGTTCAGCTCATGATCGGATAAGTCCAAAATCCTGGAAGGCCCTTGAGCGAGGAGAGAAACGACGAGGTTTCGAAATTGTGCAATGAGCTCACGGTAGTACTCCTTGATCTCGTATCCATATCGGTAGATCTCATCAATTATATCAAGGCACAATGAGCCTTCGCCGTCAATGATTGCTTGTGTACTCTTAAAGATGAGATCCCTGTCTATTATTCCGAGAACCTCCATAACTGATGGGTCTTCGACCTTTTTGCCGGCGAATGATATCACTTGATCAAGGAGGCTCTCTGCATCACGCATGCTTCCCTGGGATTCCCTGGCAATAATAGAAACACTGGCCTCGCTTATCTCAATCCCTTCGCTATCAGTAATCCTTTTAATCTGTTCCTGAATCTGGGACAGCGCGATTCTCTTGAAGTCGAATCGCTGACATCTGGATAGTATGGTGAGCGGTACCTTATGAGATTCTGTGGTGGCAAAGATAAACTTCACATGTGCCGGCGGTTCTTCAAGGGTCTTCAGCAAGGCATTGAATGCAGGCAAGGTCAGCATGTGCACTTCATCGATTATGTAGATCCTATACGCGCTATGAGAGGGGAGGTATTTGATATTCTCCCGAAGATTCCGTATCTCGTCTATGCCTCTGTTCGATGCCCCGTCGATCTCCTGGACATCCACTGAAGAACCATGTGTTATATCATTACACGAGCTGCATGCATTGCAGGGATTTCCCTCTTGAGGGTTCGCACAATTGAGGGCCTTAGCAAAGATGCGGGCAACCGAGGTCTTTCCGACACCCCGAGCCCCGCTGAACAGATAGGCATGTGCTAATCGATCGGAGAGAAGGGCACTTTTCAGTGTCTGCGTGATATGCTCCTGACCGATCACCTCTTCAAAAACCTGAGGTCTCCATTTTCTGGCGAATACTTCGTAGGCCATGATTACCGGCAAAAGATATGGCGGAGAGAGGGGGATTCGAACCCCCGGTACCACTTTTGGCGGTACACGCGATTTCCAGTCGCGCTCCTTAAGCCAACTCGGACATCTCTCCACGATTCCAAATAAACAGACATCATGTGGTTTCTCGACCCTGGCATAAACATAGGTGTTTATGCCATAGTAAGACCTGGGTTGAACGGTTCATTGTTCACGGTTCCCGATTGAAATGCCCGATCAGGAACCGCTCATGGTATAAAAAAACACCTCGGCTCATTCATAAGAGCTTGGAGCCATAAGCTGATATTGAATCTGTTTCTTGGCGGAGAGGGTGACTGCTCCCCTGGTGTTTTATTCTGTTTTATCTTGTCTCAGTAACTACCTTATATCACTACACTATTTATTTTTCTTATTAAAACCTTGTTTTTTCTTGTTGCAATTCGTTTTAAATAAGTTTATTATCTATGGTACAACTATTGGAGGTACTACCATGCCAAAGAAAGCTAAAGAGTTATCAGCCCTAGAGGTGAAGCGGATCACGAAGCCAGGCCGTTATGCAGTAGGCACTATATCGGGCCTTTTAATGGTTGTCAAGAACACAGGGGCCAGGTCCTGGGTGCTGAGGGTTGTGGTCGGCAATAAACGGCGCAATATAGGGCTTGGGGGCTACCCTGAAATATCCCTAGCAAAGGCACATGAGAGGGCCAGGAATGCAAAGGAACTAATAGAACAAGGGGTTGATCCCGTCTTGAAGAGAAAGGCTATCAGAGCCGCGCTGAGGGCTTCACAGAATGGAAGAATGACCTTTGCAGAGGCAGCGCGCCGGACCCATGAAAAGAAGGTATCCGAGTTCAGAAATCCAAAGCATTCAAAGCAATGGATCTCAAGTATCGAGAGATATGCATTCCCCATTATCGGCAATATCGCTGTTGAGGACATAGAGCTATCGCATATCTTACAGGTCCTCGAACCGATATGGCAAGACAAGACAGAGACGGCTACACGCCTTAGACAGCGACTTGAGGCAGTATTCAGCCTGGCAACTATCTCAGGATATCGAAGGGGAGCGAATCCGGCCCAATGGAAGGGCCACTTAGAAGCTGTCCTTCCGATGCCCAACAAAATAAAGAAGGTTCAGCACATGCCGGCCATTGCCTGGAAGGATATCGCGGCTTTTATGATCGAACTACGGAAACGTGAGGGCATAGGGGCCAGGGCCCTAGAGTTTATCATATTGACCGCTTGCAGATCGGGGGAGGCCAGGTTTGCAACCTGGGAAGAGATGGACTTTGAG
>CAYPNL010000242.1:0-3910 GCA_964412045.1 uncultured Desulfobacteraceae bacterium | reverse complement strand
GGACTCAGAGAAATCTTACCCCTCAAACGGATTTCCTCATCAGATGCTATCGGGGACTGGCTTCGGAACATGGGTGCCAACGGTGGTCTTCCTGGCCTTGAAATGGAAAACCGAAAGCCGCTGAAACGGGCTATAAAACATGATGGAATCAAAGGCTACACCCTCGATATCGATGCCACCAGTATTGAGGCTGGGAAACAATCGGCGAAGATGACTACAAAAGCTTCCCTGGCTACATGCCTATCGTCGGCCACCTCGCGGAAAACAGTTTCGTGGTAGGAGATGAATCCAGAGAGGGTACTGTCGCTCCTGCTACCAGAAACCTTGCCTTTATCAGGCACTGTATCAGGCAAATGCCCAAGGGAAAGAGGATCAGCGCTCTCAGATCCGATAGCGCCGCCTATCAGGCCGAGATCATCAACTACTGTGAACGTAAGAGAATCAAGTTTGTCATAGGAGCTGAAGATCGGTTTTCGTATGGAGCGGATGCCTTGCGGGCAACTTCAAGACAATGCCATGTTCTTCAGGATTGGAGTTTGTGCCTATAACCTGTTTCGGTTCTTTACCGTCACTACTCTCTCTCCGTCATGGCATCGACATCAGGTGCAGACCATACGGTGGCGATTGTACCAGATCGCCGGTAAAATCGTCTTTCATGGGGGACAGGTGTTTCTGAAGGCGAGACGATCTCTGTTGGAGCTCTTTACTGACATTTGGCTCAGGATATGGGAGCTTTCCACCACATGACCGATTCTACAGAAACCTATCTTTTGAAAGCTTCCAAAGGGAGAGGTGTGCCCTAAGTAGCTGCTGAACTGGTCGTAAAGGCATGAGAAGAAGATAGGGTCTCGTGATGTAAAAGTGACATCAATTCCTGATCGTTAAATGGTTTTTTCAGCTTGAAAGGGCCAGAAAAACCGGTTTGCTTAAAACCAATCTCGGATTTTGGGGGTAAACAGGGGCTTGATGTTCTCATTCGTAATTAGTACAATGTGTTTATTTTGATCTCATAAAGATGTTACGCCGCAACGAACGCAGAGGGATTGGTCTTTTTTCACCCTTCTCAGGGAAAAGAAATCAGAAAAACATCCTTTGTGAACTCTGCATCTTGAATGGGCTAACCGAATGGGTGGTGAGACACAGAGCATGACGATTACCTAAAGGAATCGGGGAGATTAAAATGAAGGTTGCGGTTCTTCTGTTCAAAGGTCGGGTAGCCCTTCATTTCGGGGTATCATCAACATTTCTCTTTCTTGAGACAAAGGGGGTAAAGTTTTCTCAGGAAACCGTCTGGAATTTGGGCGGAGAAGGCCTATGGAAATCGCCCGAAGCCTCGTGGCGTTGGGCGTGAATAAGCTTATCTGCGGGGGAATTCAATCGCATTATAAGGACTGGCTGATCAGTAAGGGGATCACAGTGGTGGATAACCAGAGGGGTGTGGCTAAGGAAATTGTCTGTCAACTCCTGAAAGATTGTGGAACGAAAGGGGCGGTCAGGATAAGGAACAGATCAACATGATAGCATGAGTCTTGCGGGGAGAGTGCAAAAAATAAAGGAGGTGGATAGCAATGAAAGAGCTCAATTCATTTAACCGTATGTTGGCTTCTATGGCATCCCAGGCGGGAGTATTGCTTTCACAGAGCGGAAAGGCAAGAGATCTTTTTATGAAAAGGGCTGAACGTGCAGCCTATGAATACATTATTGCAGAAAACGAAGACCAGCGGCCCCTGACTGTCCAGAAGGAAAAATTACGCATTATGCTGAATCTTATGGAGACGGCCCTTCAGAGAATGGAGGAAGGCCTTTACTCTCGGCATGTAATACGCCAAGGGATAAGTCTCTTTGTGCAGCAGATGCTGTTTTCGCCAAAGGGAAAGGCCAAAGAAATTGTAGAAGATTTCGTAGGCAAATATGGCAGGAGACCGCCGGGGTTTCTGGTCATCGGTCCCACCCAAAAATGCAACCTCCAGTGCAAGGGCTGTTATGCCAGATCCAATGCCAGGACGGCTGCGACCATTCCTTTCTCGATATTAGACAGAATCATCACTGAAAAAACCGAGTTGTGGGCTTCCCACTACATCACGTGGGTAGGCGGAGAACCGACGATTTACAGGAGCGAGGACAAGGACATCCTGGATATGGCGGAGCGCCACCTGGACAATATGTTCGTTATGTATACCAATGGCACGCTCATCGACAAGGAAATGGCGAGGAGAATGGCCGATCTGGGAAACGTGGTCCCGCAGGTGTCTGTTGAAGGATTTGAAAAGGAGACAGACGCGAGGAGAGGCAAGGGGGTATTCAAGAAAATCCTGGAAGCCTTTGAAAACATGAGGGAGGCGGGTGTCCCGTTCGGCATTGCAATCACTCCCATGAGGCACAACTACGAACTTCTAACCAGTGATGAATTTATTGACTTTTATTTCAACAGGCAGAAGGTCACGTTAGCCTGGGTCTTTCAGTACATGCCCATCGGGAGAGAATACAGCCTGGATCTGATGCTGACACCCGAGCAGAGGCTGAGGCTTCTAGACAGAGAAAGGGAAATCCTGTGGAAGAAGAAGTTGTTCTATGTGGACTTCTGGAACAGCGGCCCCATTGGCTCGGGCTGCATTGCGGCGGGCAGAACGGATGGTTACCTCTACATCGACTGGAACGGCTGGGTCATGCCATGCCCGTACTTCCAGTTCGCTCCTGTCAATATCCTCGACGTTTACAAGAATGGTGGGAATTTGAATGATGTCTATGCAGAACCTTTCTTTGAGTCAATCAGGAAATGGCAGGACGATTACGCTTACAAAAGGATCGGAGACGAGACGGGAAACTGGCTCCGCCCATGTCCCATAAGGGATCACCACAGAATAGCCATGGAAGCGGTAAAGCAGTATAAACCTACTCCGGAGGACGAAGAAACAGAGAAATGGCTGAATGATGAAGAACTTCATGAAGGGTTGTATGAGTTCGACAATGAATTGGAAAAACTCCTAGACCCCTACTGGGAGAAGATCTACATCAAGGGAGAAAGGATCCCTTATACTCCGGATTTGCCCTTTACATCATCGGGCGTCCCTGAAGTGGAATTAAGGCAAAGCTGAAAGCAGTACACAAAAAGCCTCTCCGCCTTTTCTATCAAACATGATGGCGAGGGCACTTATTGGCCTTTTAGGAGGCTCCATAGTCGGCATTGCGGTGGGCATAGTCATGGGCTGGAAGGAGATAATCAACAAGGCTATCAGCCCCATTATAAGCCTCCTTTTCCCCATCCCCGCCCTCGGATGGATGCCTCTTCTCATGTTGTGGATCGGCATAAACGAGATGCTGCCCATAACGATACTATTCATGTGCGTGTCAGCCCGCAGACAGGCCTTCAACCTATCTACCTGAATAGAAATAAGAGAATACCCTTCCGGCCGGCTTGAGTTCCCGGCGAAGAAGAATACCCGGAGCGCTTTGTCGTCATTTTTTTCAATAAAAACGCTTGACAGTCGACTGCTCGAATATTATATTCTAAGAAATGAATTTATTGGATGGTCCTTTATGAAAGATTTCATCAAGGTTATGAAGGCCCTGTCCGATCAAAACAGGGTCAAGATCGTTAAAATGCTCCAACACAAGATGATGTGCGTCTGCGAGATCCAGGAGGCGCTCCGGATCGCACAGTCAAGCGTTTCCAAGCATCTGAAGATACTTGAGGAAGCAGGCCTCGTCGACTACAAAAAAGACGGGCTCTGGGTGAACTATCATCTTGCAGACGGGATGAAATCCCCATACGTAGCCAGCCTTATGGGAAATCTTCGGCACTGGCTGGAAGATGAGCCCGAACTCAAAGAACTGATTAAAAGACTTCCCCATATCTGTAGAGAGGAAATCTGCAAAAGATAGAGAAAATTTTTTTGATCTTTTTATATCG
>CAYPNL010000241.1:0-3673 GCA_964412045.1 uncultured Desulfobacteraceae bacterium | reverse complement strand
CTGTCACGCCGGAGGTCGCGGGTTCGAGTCCCGTCGTCCCCGCCATAACTAATAAGGATTTAAGCTGTATTGCTCAAGTAGTTTTTGCTTTTTTGCGGGATTTTTTGCGGGAATTTTGAGTAAATTTTTTCATTTTTTTCAGCTCAAGAAGAGTTACTACATCTTTTGTATCAGTGTAGTTCCCTTCAACATACACTTCGGTGGTAGTCTGCCTTCTGTGCCTTAAAACCTGCTGGACTTTTTTCAAGCCGACCTTCTGCAGATCGTTAAGGTACTTCGCAACTGTATGACGAATGTCATGATATCCGAAAGGCTCAACTTTTGCCGTTTCGCAAAGGCTCTTTAGGGTTTTGCGCCTTTCAGTAAAAACCTTGCCGTAGAATTTGCTTTTTGGATTCATATGGCAAAAGACATATGGGCTTGTAGGATGCCGATGTTTCCATTGCCACAACAAGAGCTCATAGAGATCATCGTTTATCCAGATCTTTTCATAGACCATTGAACCATCCCGACTTTTTTTAGTTCCAAGCCTGACCCACCTTTCCTCAAAATTAATGTCGTCTGCCCAGGTCCATCTCAGCACCTCACCTTTTCGCGCACCTGTGTGCCAATAAGAACCAATCAAAACCCTTTCATGCCCTTTTGCTGCAAGCATGACTTTGAGGATGTCCTGGATAGGTATAATTCGACGGGACTTTTTTGAGTGGGGTTTCTTTTCGATTGGCCCGGTGGGATCATGCATGATTCCATGCACTTTTTGGATCCATCTAAAGAATGCTTTCAGGTTTTTTCTGTCTTTGTTGGCAGCATTATTGCTCTGGCTCTCAGCCCTATCATCAAGAAAATCAAGAATCATTGGAGGCTGTATTTCAGTAACATCAAGGTTTCCAACAGCCTTATAGAATCGTTTATAGCAGTACGTCTTTTCGTGGACAGTTTTCCTGTCGTAGTTGGTTTTGCAGGTCTTGAGATATTTCTGTGCAAGAAACCAGAAGGATATGTCCTGCTCTTGCTTTTCTTCATTAAAAGAAGACTTCGATGGGCTCGTCTTGAGCTTCTCTTTTTCTTCCTTTACCCACTGTCTTGCCTCGTCTTTGTACTTGAAGGTTCCTTTTGCCATTATTCTTTTCCCTTCCTGTACAAATTCTGCTCTCCAGCCCCATTTGGTTTTCCAAATAGCCATACAATGCCCTCCTTGTTGTGCGCCAAGAGCCACCCACTTTGGCAGCAGGTAAAAGCTTGCGACGCATCAAATCTCTAACGGTCTCAAGGTTAAGACAAAGCTCCTTTGAAACCTGCTCTGGTGTAAGTATGGCATCTTCTTCTTGCATTGTAAATAACCAACTGATTTTATGTTTTTATTTAGGTTTAAACGCAATTTTTAAAGACAAAGTAGGTGGTTATATATGTATTTGGTTGGCATTCACATTGCCACCAGTCCTTCCCATATCTTTTTTGAGATCGCATGGAGCATTACTAAGCACCAGACAACGGCTTGAAATCCTCAGCGCGTTCCCTGCGACGTCCTCCCTTGTAGCGATGCACGACGTATACCATGAGTTCCCTGCCGATCAGATCACGAAGCACGGCGTTCAAATCATCCCCATAATCCTCGCTCAATCCTGCTGCCTTGCCCATCTGGATAAACCGTGGGTCAGGCGTGCCCTTCTCATTACAGTTAAAAAACCCGGGCACCAGGATATGCTCGAATTGCTTTTCGGTCATCTCAAAATTCGCCTTGATATACTGTCTTGCGAGATCACTCCACGCATTATTTAAGCCGATCTCATGGATTCTGGCCGGATGCCATCCTCGCTTCACTCTCCCGTATCGCCTGGTAGGCTCCCGATTGTGAAAATTATACATCCTTTACCACCTCCTTTTTCTCTATCTCATAGGTGGGCCTTTGCCTTACCGTAATGGCAGTAGCGATTTCATATGTCCGATCCACGGAATCTGCGTCAGGGAACGGAACCTTTACCTGAGAGGACACAGTGTCACCAGGAAGATTAATGGTGATATCGAGCGTATGTTTCTCTTTTCTCTGAGAAACGTCTCGTTGGTCTTTGGAATGCTTGTGCTTATCATCGCCGGTGAAAAGCGAAATAACCCAACCAGCTGCAAAGAGAATCGCAAGCAACAGGATTAGATTTGTCATAATTCTTACCTCCTTTCTCGCCTCCTCTTCAGAGGCATGGCTTGGACAGTCTTACCTTGAGAGGACAATCTCCGCATGGTATCGTTAAACGACCTCATCAAATCCCTCTGGATCCTCACCGGCTCAGGGAGATAGGGCAGTGCCTTGACTGCTTCGTGGGTAGAAGGCAGGGCATGAGGCTGCTGAGGAAGCGGAAGCACCTCTTCTCGGTTCCCATGAGGTAGCTGTTGGCGTTGATTATGCCGGGTTTCATTTCTGAGAAAGCGCATATCAACGCCCACAATGGTGCATGCCATGAGGGTGTAGTAGTCACGGGCACTCCCCTCGGCGATATTGTTCTCCACCTCTCGAGCATTGATACGCTGTCGATCAAGCTTCCACGAGGGAAGACGGTCCCCTGAGATGATACAGGTATCGTTGATCCTTCCTACAATATCCCGCTGGTAGCATACCTCGCACATGCACCGGGGACACCGGTACGGGGGCCACATGTCATGATTACGGAGAGGGCTCTTACAGATCAGACAGTGGCCGGGTATGACCGTATCATAGGGGAATCGGGCCATGACATAGGCAGGAAATAGCTCGATAACTGATCGTCCCTGCCAGTAGGGGATAAACTGTTTGATTCTTTCTGCTTCGTTACACATGGTACACCTCCTTTTCTTTTTTACCATTAGGGTGCAATATGATCGCCCGTAGCGGCACGGACCACCCGTATGGGAGTCACCCCACTGATCCGGCAGTAGGTTCCCGCACGTGCCTGGGGGAGGGATGCGGTATAGATATCGCCCCGCATATAGGTAAGCCCCGCATGGGGAGATACCTTAATTTCTATAATGTACTCGCCATACCCGCTGGCTGTCGTAAAATCCGAGGTCATGTACACGGCCTGAAGGGCCCCCACAAGCCAGCCGTCATAGAGGATGCTGAGCGCTGCCTCTAAGGTCTTGGTCCCGTGGTAGAGGATGCCCGGGGGAGGAGGGCTCGCCTGAAACCGGGCATGGCTCCTCGGGGGGCCAGATCGCTGGGGAAACAGGGCATCCATCACACCGGCGATACCGTTCAGCACCGCAGCGGTTAGCTGTAGCCCGGCGCTGATGATCCTCATGAGCAGCATAATCCCCAGGATTATTGCTGCTACCACGATAAAGAAGATCATGAGATCTTGGATGGTATCAACCATGCATGTCCCTCCCTCAAGCACATAATGAGCATCATTTTTGCAGGGCTTTGGTTCTCTGTGCCCGCTCCATATCCAACATCGCCTTGAGCTGAACGATCATCTTTTTTTCCAGCTGGTGAATCATGGTCTCATAGCTCTCCAGCACTACCTCCGGGGTGCGGGCATCACCTTGATGCCTCTTAAGGTCTCCCTCCAGGGAAGTGTGGGCTTGGTCTAATTTGTCTAACTCATCCTTTATTTTTCTGATTCTGTTGCTTGACACGACAAACCTCCTTTCTGTTATTGGTTACAATTATTTCTTTCTTGCGCATCTGATGCGATAAATACCC
>CAYPNL010000240.1:0-8235 GCA_964412045.1 uncultured Desulfobacteraceae bacterium | reverse complement strand
TGGTCATTGTCTTCTAGGGTCTTTGTCCGTGTGCGCCCGTTTGAAGCGGCCTCCTGAGTTGTCTTTATTGGGGTATAATGGGAAAAAAGACACCTCCATGCCCATGCACCAGGTAGTTTCAAAAGGCTAACGTGTTACGATTGCTGATTTTTAGACATTCTACTCTATCCTGTCAATAGAGATGTCCCTATGATCAACAATATATTGACAAGGCATGAAAATTTATCTACGTTGTAGCTATAAAGTAGCCACACAGAACAAAATATACTACCGGCAGCCAAGCAGAAAAAGGAGATTGAGCCTATGAGTGGAGAAGAAGCTCACGGTATGGCAAAGGTTGAGCGGTGCTATAAGGATTACGGCGCCAGGGCACGGGAACTCAAGGCGCAAGGTCAAGGGGTAATGCTCTACCTCTGTTCCCTTGTTCCAGTGGAACTGATAGCCGCAGCAGGCTTTATACCGCTCAGGATCAGGGGCAGTGTTCACGAGCCCATCACCAAGGGCGATACCCAGATGGAAACCATTGCCTGCCCCTTTATGCGCAGCTGCTTTGACCTGTCGGTCAAAGGGGCCTACGATTTTGCCGATGGGATCATCATCCCCCATGCGTGCGACAGCATCACCCGAACCTACAGCGTATGGAGGTATTCCCTGGGATTGCCCTATTCCCATTTTATCAACCTTCCCCATACCGTGAGGGGCGCCTCAATGGAGTTTTTCCAACACGAGCTCCAGACATTTAGAAAAAGCCTTGAGAGGTTTGCGGGAAAGGAGATCACTGATGAGGTCCTTGCTGAGGCTATTGATGCCTATAACCAAAACAGGGATAAGGCAAAGGCATTCTATGAGCTGAGGAAAGGCAATCCGCCCCTTGTCACGGGTACTGAAATTCTGAAGATACTGACCGTTGGTATGAGCCTGCCGGTTCATGAGGCCAATGATCTTTTCGATGAGGTTCTTGAGGAGCTTGCAAAACGAACGCACTCCCCTGTGGATAAGGCGCCTCGAATCCTGGTAGACGGTGCCTGTGTGGATAATATAGACTTTATCAAGCTCATAGAGGACAGCGGCGCCAATGTGGTGGCTGACAGTCTCTGCATCGGTACCAGGGACTACTGGCCCCGTGCCGAAACCGGCATGGATCCCATCAAATCCCTTGCCCATCGATATCTGGACAAGGTCAACTGCCCCAGGACATACCGGGAGAAGGCAGGTGGCCCCTATGAAGACGACCTGGAAGCTAGATTCGGCGACATAGGCTCCCTAGTCAAGGCATTCGCAGTGGATGGGGTCATCCTTTATGTCTACAAGTACTGTGATCCCTTTGGATTTGAGGTTCCTGCCCGGGAGGCTTACCTGGATCAGCTCGGGGTCCCGACCCTTTACCTGGAGGACGAATACTCGATTGGAACTATAGGACGAATGAGGACGAGGATCCAGGCGTTCCTTGAGATGATAGAGTAACAGGGTTTTTTGGGTTTTTTGGGTTTCTTGGGTTTCTTGGGTTTGTTGGGTTTATTGGGTTTGCCTGCCCTATGGGCCACGCTTTTTACGTCTCAAGGTGAGATTTTTTGATCTATGATTCTTAAATCGCAGCACCGTGAGCAGATCTTCTGTTCCAAAAAATGAATCTTGATGGTCTCGTAAAAAGTCAAAATTGGTGTCATTGCGAGCGACCTGCCCGCAACGCTCTCGCTTGCGAGGCGGGCGGGAGCGAAGCAATCTCATTCAATGTAACTACTTGGATTTACGAGATTGCTTCGTCACTCCGTTCCTCGCAATGACAGGCAGAAAGACTTTTTACGAGTTTGTCAATCTTGAAACACTATAAACTCTATGAGCCCAATGAACACGACAAAAACCAGTAAGGAGGTTTGAAGATATGGCTGAGGAAGTTAAGAAAGAGGAAAGGAAAAAGAGAAAGACCGCGACCGAGGCTGCCGGCAAAATCGGGGGCATGGTAAAGGCTTCCATCGGGGGTACGGTCCGGGCAAAGGAAGAAGGTAAGAAAATCGCCTACGCTTTTATCTGTTGCAGCTATGATGAGATTATACGGGCCATGGATATCGTGCCGGTGTGGACCGAGAACTATGCCGGTATATGCGGTGCAAAGCGGGATGCACAACGGTTCCTCGAGAGGGCGGAATCCCTTGGATTCTCCCGCTCCTTGTGTACCTATGCGCTCTGCGGGCTCGGCTTCGACCAATGGCGGGAAGAACTGGGTGAAATGCCCCCGGATGCGCCATGGGGCGGGCAGGCGCGGCCTGATATGATGCTATCAAGCGGCCAGATCCTGTGTGACCCGAGAAACAAATGGTACCAGGCAGCGCAGCAATTCATGCCCGATGTTCCCATCTACGATGTAGGCCTGCCGTGGCCCTTGTATGAAGATGATATCGAGCTCTCAGAGGTCCAGGACTACTATATCGCTTATATGGTGGCTGAGCTTCGTGGCCTGGTGAAATTCCTGGAAGAGCAGACGGGAAAGAAAATGGACTATGATCGGCTCAGTGAGCTGGTCGATTTGGGAGAGAAGACCTGGAACCTCATCTGGGAGACCTATGAGCTGAGAAGGGCCGTGCCTACGCCCATGGGAACAGGCGACGCCATGAATACCATGGTGCCCATGGTCTTTATGCTGGGTACCCAGGAAGGATATGACTTCTTTGTGGATCTCAACAAGGAGCTGAAGGAGAAGATAGCAAAAGGAGAGGGTGTAGTCCCCGATGAGAAATATAGGCTGCTCTGGGGCGGGGGCCTGCCCTCATGGTTCGCGCTGACCGATTTTAACTACTTTAACAGCAAAGGGGCGGTCTTTCCCGTTGAGACGACCTACCGCATGATAGAGCCGATCTACCGGCTGGATATCCCCGATACAGATGACCCCTTAGAGCGGCTGGCTTGGAGGTGGTTTGGATACTGGACGTACTGGTATGACCGGGCCAAAAAACGGCCCGGCTCGGAACCGGATGTAGAGCGCCTCATCCAGTATATCGAGGACTACCAGATAGACGGCGTTGTCATGCACGAGGCCTTCTCATGTAGGACCTGGCACCTGGGATTGATCTGGCAGCTCAATCAATTACAGAAGATCTATAGGCCGATCCCCGTGTTAGTGCTCAGTGGGCGCCATAATAAAGAGATAGAACATCGGGAGCTCCCATCCTTGATCCTGGAAAGCGATATCGTGGATATAAGCTCTTACTCCGAGGTAGATACCAGAAACAGGATTGACGCCTTTATTGAGACCCTGGAATCAATGAAGAAGAACAAAGTTGATTCAACGGGCTAAGGCATGTCTGATTATTTCGCAGGCGTCGACATAGGCTCCACCATGACCAAGGTGGCGCTCATGGACGATGAGATCATCTCCTCTGTCATAGGGCCGACCGGCCCTGAGCAGAGGAGATTGGCCAATAAGGTAATGGAGGAAGCGCTGGAAAAGGCCGGGCTCCCCTTCAGTTCCATCACCTATGTGGTTGCCACCGGGTACGGAAGGATCAACGTACCCTTCGCGGACAAACAGATCACCGAGATTAGCTGTCATGCACGAGGGGTCGCCCACCTCTTCCCCACGGCAAGGACGATCATCGATATCGGGGGGCAGGATAGCAAGGCAATAAAGATACAGAACGGCAGGCCTGTCGATTTTGTTATGAACGACAAGTGTGCCGCAGGAACGGGCAGGTTTATTGAGCTTACCGCAGATGCCTTGGGAGTTCCCCTCGATGAGGTGGGAAGCCGTGCCCTGGAGGGTACCCATCCCGCCCAAATAAGCAGCATCTGCACCGTATTCGCCGTCCAGGAGGTGGTGACTCGCTTAGCAGAAGGCGTCCCCTTGAACGATCTGCTCGCCGGCATCTTAGAGTCTCTGGCCAGGAGGATATCGGGGATGGTGAATCGAGTGCGTGTGACCAAGGATGTGGTCATTACCGGCGGAGGGGCCAAAAATGCGGGGCTGGTAAAGGCACTCTCAGAAAAGCTGGGCTGCGAGGTCTTGCTTCCCCCTGAGCCTCTGCTCACCGGTGCCGTGGGTGCAGCATTGCTGGGGAAGGATATCGTCCAAAAGGCCCGGAAGGCCGGCTCGGCCCTTGTGAGAAAAGAGCGCTCCCTATCGGAGATAGAGCTGTATTAACAGATCAGATTTTGAGGTCTTTAACCGATCTTGCGAAGCGCTCAAAGTTTCGAACGAACTCAAGGGTTCCCGGCCCTAACCCGGATCAGGCAATCATAACGTCCTTGCTCAGATACACATCCTGAATAGCATGAAAGATTGCTGCCCCATCAGCAAGCGGTTTCTGGAAGGTCTTCCTGCCTGTGATGAGGCCCATGCCCCCGCCTCTCTTGTTGACAATCGCGGTATAGACAACATCAGCGAGATCGTTATCCCCTGAGGGGCCGCCGGAATTGATCAGACCGACCCTTCCCATATAATTGTTCGCCACCTGATATCTGACGAGATCTATGGGGTGATCGGAGGTCAACTCGGTATATACCTTCTTGTCGGTCTTCCCGAAATTGAGCGCGGTAAACCCGCCGTTGTTCTCCGGCAGCTTTTGCTTGATAATGTCGGCCTCAATGGTAGCGCCCAGGTGATTTGCCTGACCGGTGAGATCCGCACTCACGTGGTAGTCTACGCCATCCTTCTTAAAGGCATTGTTCCTGAGATAACACCAGAGTACCGTAAACATCCCCAACTCATGGGCAAACTGAAATGCCTCGCTTACCTCGGTGATCTGCCTCGTCGACTCCTCAGATCCGAAGTAGATGGTGGCGCCCGCTCCAACGGCGCCCATATCAAAGGCCTGCTCGATGCCGGCAAAGAAGATCTGATCAGACTTATTGGGGTAGGTGAGCATCTCGTTGTGGTTGAACTTCACGATAAAGGGGATCTTATGGGCATACTTCCTGCTCACAGAGCCGAGCACCCCGAGTGTTGATGTCACCGCATTACATCCTCCCTCAATAGCAAGCTTCACGATATTCTCGGGATCGAAGTAATCCGGGTTCGGGGCAAAGGAAGCACCACCTGAGTGCTCCACACCCTGATCCACAGGAAGTATGGAGAGATACCCGGTGCCTCCCAAACGGCCATGGCTGAAAACCCCCTGAAGATTCCGCAGCACGTTATTCGGCCTGTCTGATTGGATCAGCACCTTATCAACGAAATCCTGGGAAGGGGTTGTCAATCTCTCTTTGCTGATGGTGGTGCATTCATGATTCAGCAGATAATCGGCCTTGTCCTTGCCTAAAAGCTCATAGATTGTATCAATCATAGCTGCCTCCTTGGCTTAAAGTTCTTTCCAAATCGTGAATTCTCTTGTAACCTTCTTGCATACCATTATTTTTCATACGTCGCGCTTGCGCGACGCTCTATAAAATCGTAAAGCGATTTTATATCTTGATACAAAAATATCGCCCATTTGTCTATCACATTGCCTTGTTTTTCTAATACTATTTGATTTTGCCCTCATTTCCATATAGAGATGAGAGGTATTTTTTCTTATTTTCCATCAATCGCTGAAGCAAGGGCCTTCCATGGTATCACCACGGCTTGCCGGTTTTGTGGCACTCACCGTTAAGGGATTCTGCATCGGGGCCGCAAATGTTATCCCCGGCGTATCAGGCGGCACCATAGCCCTTATCCTCGGGATCTATAAGGAACTAATCGATGCCATCGCTTCCTTCAATCTCAGGGTACTAAGGCTTGCCGCAGCCCTCAAGATGCGAGAGGCGCTCGGAGCTATTTCATGGCCTTTTCTCCTGCCCGTGGGCTTGGGGATCGTCCTGGCAACCGTGTCGCTTGCACAGATCCTGAGCGTGCTTTTGGAAACCTATCCGGTGATGATCTGGTCCTTTTTTTTCGGATTGATCCTTTCCTCAGTCCTTACTGTAAGCAAAATAGTCAGGAGCTGGGGGATGCTCACCTTCACGGCAGCGGCTCTCGGGGCTGTGGGGGCCTTTTTCCTCTTTGGGCTTGTGCCGACCGCTACGCCTGATGCGCTGTGGTTCCTCTTTGTGAGCGGTCTGCTCGCTATCTGCGCCATGATCTTGCCTGGTATCTCAGGCGCCTACATCCTGGTCCTGCTGGGAAAGTACCACTATGCCCTTGAAGCAATCAATAACCGCGATCTCCTGGCCCTTTTCATCCTGGCGGCCGGCGCTGCGGTGGGGTTGCTCAGCTTTGTACGGGTGATCGGATGGCTCCTGAATAAATATCATGATGTCACCATGGCGGTTCTCATCGGCTTGATGCTCGGCTCCTTACGGAGGATCTGGCCCTGGAAAGAAACCCTGTCGAGTTTTTCCGACAACTACGGAAGAGAGGTTGCCGCCCTGCAGGTCAACGTCCTTCCCAGTTCTTTCAATGGTGAGGTGATCAGCGCGCTGCTATGCATGTTCTTGGGGGTTCTCCTTGTCCTCGTCATGAACATGGCTGCCCAGGACAAGGCCTAGCCCTTGATGACACCGAGAGGCCTCATCTTGGCCACCTTTATGGCCAATCCCGCCATATGAACCGCCTCAACCACCAAGGAGACATCCTTATACGCCTCGGAGACCTCCTCCCTGAGTGTGGTCTTTCCCCTTGATTGAACGAAGATGCCTCTATCCTCAAGCTCCCGGTATATAGCCCTGCCTTTGGTGGCCTCAATGGCCTTCTTCCTGCTCAGCAGCCTTCCGGCCCCATGACAGGTGGACCCAAAGGTCTCCTCCATAGCCCCATCGGCTCCTGCCAGAACATAGGAGCACGTGCCCATATCCCCGGGTATGAGCACCGGTTGGCCCACCGTTTTATATCGTTCCGGAACATTCGGATGCCCGGGTGGAAGCGAGCGGGTCGCTCCTTTCCGGTGGACACAGAGCGGCATGTCCCTGCCTTCCACCAGATGCGTCTCCACTTTCGCGATATTGTGGCACACATCATAGAGGAGCTCCATCCGGAGATCAGCGGGGCTTATTCCCAAGGCCTGCTCACATACCTCCTTGGTCCAGTGCATGATTATCTGCCTGTTCGCCCAGGCATAGTTTGCCGCGCAGGCCATGGCCGAAAGATACCTTTTGGCGAGCTCGGACTTGAGAGGGGCACACGCCAACTGCCGGTCAGGTAGCTCGATCCCCCATTTGCTCACCTGGGGCCCCATCTCCTTGAGAAAGTCATCGCAGATCTGATGGCCGAAGCCCCTGGAGCCGGTATGGATGAGCACCGCGAGCTGACCTTCAAAGAGGTTAAATGTCTGTGCCGCGCGCCAGTCGTAGATCTCCTGGACTTCCTGTACCTCTAAGAAATGGTTGCCGGAGCCCAGGGTGCCCAGTTCATCGTGTCCCCTCTTGTAGGCCCTCTCACTCACTGTCTCAGGATCAGCCCCGCTTAGAGCGCCCCGGTCCTCGGTTCGCTCCAGATCCTCCTGTGTGCCCATACCCTTGCTCACAGCCCATGAGGCACCTTTCAGGGCAACCTCAGAGGCTTCTTTTCTCGAGAGGCGTATCTTCCCCCGGGAGCCGACACCTGTTGGAACAGCCTTGAAAAGCTCTGAAATAAGTCTCTTTATTCGAGGCCTGATCTCGCGTGCCATAAGGGCGGTGGTTACAAGCCGCACTCCGCAGTTGATATCATAGCCCACCCCGCCGGGCGAGATGATCCCCTCCTCCATATCAAAGGCCGCCACCCCGCCTATGGGAAATCCATAGCCCCAATGTATATCGGGCATGGCCAAGGAATGTCTGACAATACCGGGCAGGGTTGCAACGTTCGCTACCTGAAAAAGGCTCTGATCATCTGGTATGCTCGGCATCAGCTCAGGGCTTGAGAAAATAAGCCCCGGCACCCTCATTGCGCCGGTTTTAGGTATGAGATACCTCCATTCGTCTATCTTTTTGATCTTGATGTCCATCACTTGCCGACTATGTGCCTAAAGTAGCTAAAGGTAAATAAGCCTCATAAGAAATTTGATGGTCTCGTAAAAAGTCGAAATCGGTGTCATTGCGAGCGACCTGCCCGCCATCGCTCTCGCTCAGGCGAGGCGGGCGGGAGCGAAGCAATCTCAGTCAATCTAACTACTTGAATTTACGAGATTGCTTCCTCACTCCGTTCCTCGCAATGACAGGTAGGAAGACTTTTTGCGAATTCATCAAATGTAAGTATAAATAAATCTTCTCCTATTTGACAGGATTTATCGGATATGCAGGACTTTCTTTTCTTTTTCTCAGTTTCCTGAAGAAACTGAGAAAGGAGAA
>CAYPNL010000239.1:0-2302 GCA_964412045.1 uncultured Desulfobacteraceae bacterium | reverse complement strand
GATGAATGCAAAAACGAAGATCGGAATCATTATCTGCGATCGGTACCGCCGCTGTGCGGGCGGGAAGTGTCTCAGGGCAATGAGAAACAAGGAAGGTGCTTTCAGCGTCTACACGGATACCGAGCTTGAGCTTGTTGGATATACAACGTGCGATGGGTGCCCCGGCGGCAATATAGAATATGCGGGCGAGGAGATGGTGAGAAATGGTGCGGAGGTCATTCACTTGGCGACCGGGCTGGTAGTTGGCTATCCACCCTGCCCCTCTATTGAGACATTCAAGGCCTTTCTGGAAAAACGTTACGGCGTCAAGGTTGTTGTAGGCACGCACCCCATACCGAAAAAGTATCTCGATATGCACACATTTCTTGAGACCTGGACTGATCCCAGATGGAAGCCGCTTGTTGAGCCCACGATGAGCGATGAAGCCACCCGTGCGCGGTACGATTAGGTGAAGCCGCTGAAGCCTTTTTTTGAGAGAAGGTTAGCTGCTATGCCCTGTGAGGTTCTTAAAGGTAAGCGCCATGCCGAGAGCCCGGATGCAGGTTTCCGGATCCTGGAAAACGGGGAAACCCAACTCTTCCAAGCGCTCTCGCATGTTATCGATCCGAGCCCTATCTGGTCCATAGAGCCAAGTCACCACGGGCTTTCGGCAGACCTCCTTCATCCTCTTAAACGCTGTTTCATAGGTCTCGATCAACTCCCCGGCATGATCCACCCAGAGGATATTAAACAGGCAATCCACCTGTTCGTCAGCCAGCACTGACCTGAAGATCTTAGGGTAATGAGAGGGGAAATTCCTTATGGCAGCGGCAGGCGGTCCAATATCAACCGGAAACACCCCCAGATTTGGAAAAATGGAGTTCAGCGCCCCCTTTGTCTGCGAACTGAGGCTGTTTACCACCAGGCCATAGGTCGCTCCCTCATCTATCGAAAGCACCCCTACCCCACCGGTAATCGTGATAATGCCCATCCGGTTTCCCTCTGGAAGCGGCTGACAGGCAAACAGCTTCGGCATCTCAAAGAGGTCGTTGAACCTCTCAAGCCTCAGAACACCGGCCTGCTTGCATGCTGCATCAAAGATATCGTCATTTAAGGCAAGGGAGCCGGTATGCGAGGCTGATGCGCGAGCGCCTTCCCGAGTTTTCCCCGATTTGAACAGTAAAACCGGCTTCCTGCGGGCAACCCTCTTAGCAATATCCAGGAATCTCCGTCCGTTACCGATGCTCTCTAAGTACATGCTGATGACCTGCGTATAAGGGTCCTCCCCTAAGTAGTCTAGAAGATCGCATTCATCCACATCGCATTTATTCCCGAAATCGCAGATTTTGCTCACTCCGAAGCGGAGATCTCCATACGGGAATGCCTGAGGGCTCATCATGCCGGTCTGGGCACAAATGGCTATTGATCCTTTCTTGAGCTTATAGTAGCCCGCGTCATAGGGATCCATATTTAGGCCGTTGGCAGTATCCACGATCCCGGCGGTGTTCGGGCCGATGATGCGAATCCCGGTTCGGTCCGCGATATCCACGATCTCCTGCTGGAGCAGGGCCCCTCCCTGATCCCTCTCGGCAAAGCCGTCAGCCACCACGATAACGGCCTTTACGCCTTTTTCAGCACACTCGCGTAAAACCTGGGGTACCATCTGAGCGTTTATCATGATGACTGCCAATTCAATGCTGCCAGGCACATCACTCACGTTGGGGTGAACCTTCAGCCCGTGCACCTCCCTGTAGTTTGGATTGATAGGGTAGATCCTCCCCTTATAGCCTGCATTCAACAAAGATTTGATTGTGACGAATCCCCCGAACCAGTCATCCCTGAAGGTTCCAATAACAGCAATGCTCCGCGCTTCATAAAAGTTCCGGAGATCATTCCGTGAATGAGGCTTTCGCGTTCTATGAATTTTCATATCCTATTTCCGTTCAGAGAAATTTTTGCTGGCCTAACAACCTTCTCTCGGCCGCCGAGATCTCTTCTTACTCTGTCGTAACAGGATTCTTTAACAGGACGCTACCATATTTGCAAGCTTATCCCTGCTGAGTGTGTTAGCTTAATGAAAATGTCCCCTCTAACTGCTGTATTAAAATGTCCCCATTATGAGAAGGGACATTGTAGGCATGAGTCAGAAGGAGAGGCAGAGGTACCATCTCTTGAAGATGGTAATAGGTGGTAAGGTTACCCTGAAAGAAGCAACCAGCGTGATGGAGGTGATCTGTAAACCCGCTTCGTTTTAAATCCTGGGTTCCCGAGAGAATCGGCCAGGACAAAAATTTATCTTGACAATGATTGTGAGTTCGTGCAT
>CAYPNL010000238.1:0-3308 GCA_964412045.1 uncultured Desulfobacteraceae bacterium | reverse complement strand
GATGATATCGGCCCATTCGGATATATCGACGGCACCCCTGTGAACGGTCTCCCTGATCCTGGATTGGCTCACCAGCCCGCCAAAATTCCTTCTGAAGCGCTCGAGCAGGGAGCTGGCCCCGCGTGACGGCATGAAAAGCTCTGCCTTTTCCAGTTCTCTTGCCGTTTTGACGGCTAGGTCTTTCAAGGTGTTCAGGGCTCTGATATCTCTTCGTATGCACTTCTCAGCTGCCTCCCGGCTGAGACTAGTCCCATCCTCGAGCAGGACCGGGATATTTTTCTGAACGCTGAAGATGCTCAGAAGGCGAAACAGGGCTTGCACGAAAGCTCCTGGATTGTTGGTGTGCAGGAGATCCTCCAGGGGTTTGACGTTCTCATGCACATAGAAGAGGTGATACAGGAAATGGTGGTACTCAGTGAGAAGGCGGGGCTTCTTCTCCCTGCTGGTAGTGTGGTAACGGGCGAAAAAGTAGTCCCGTGCCCGGGAAAGCCAGGCCGGCACGATCGCGCCGCCCTGAATGCCACATTGCCTGGCAACCAGATCCACCGTTTCTATCCATGCATGGGTTGCCTTGTCCACGCTGTTGTCGATGGGTATTTCAGGGAATATCTCGCAATTCCCCTTCGTTTCACCGCCAAAAAAGGCACTGTGCCGCTCCAGGATCGTGAGCCACCGGGCCTTATCCTCCTTGCCCGCAGTGCTCGTAGCAGGGGAGACGAGTCCGGAGGTCAAAAACGTGTGGATATCCTCCCTTCTGAAGTCATTGAGTGGTATGTCAAACAGCAGCTGAAAGAGCCTGGCCAACGGGGATGAGCAGAGGGGTAGGCCTTTTGTGATATTGAAAGGGATTCCATATGCGGGGAAGATCTCGTAGACAAGTGAGGTATACTGGGCCAGATCAGGGAATATGACCCTTACTCTATGGACCCTCTCTTTTTTCCTCTCCCTCGAGATCCTTTTTATCTCGCCTGCTATTCCCCGTATCTCATCAAGCCTTGTGTTGAAGGATTGTATGTGTATGGCCCGCTCACCCCGGTCAACGTATCTCCCCGATCGGTAGAATCCCGCTGCAAAGGGATTCTTAAACTTTTTCGGCAGGGCCCTTTTTACGGTAGTGGGGTATCTCGCCTCTTCTATTTTTTTCACTATGGAGCCGATGGAGGAGAATATTCTGAAGGCCTCGTATCGTCCGGTATTGGTATCGTCTCTTCCGCCGATTGCGCCTATAAGTGCGGTTAAGGGCTCCTCTCCGACCGGATCACAATCAAGGGGCCAGATTACCTCATCGGCATGTTCGAACAGATCCAGGAGGATGGTCTCCTCAGCCCTTGTGATGCTGGTGAAACCATTGAATATGAGAACAGCAATATCCTTCATGATGCTCGGTGTGTTACCTTCGGCGAGGAATGACCGGACGCTGCTGATGATGTCGTTATTATCATAGAGATGATTGCTCCTTTTGAATTCCTCATAATCTCCGAAGAGCAAGGCGAGGTCTGTGTCGAGGGCATATCGTTGCTCGCCGGCCCCGGGCGTTTGCTCCTCCGATCGTGTTATCCTCCGTGAGAGTGCCTCCACATATTCGTCTTCAAAGTTGTTGTTCACCAAGAGCGAGAAGAACCCCAAGATATGGCGATAGACACCGGCGAGGATCTCAGACCTGGTGGAGGAGGAAAATAAGGGAAAAAAGTATCGCAGACCCTCGGGTGTAGCATTTCTTCTCTCAAGGATCAGGTGTATCGCCAACTCCTGTATGGCGTCATCCATAAAAGAGGAATCCTGAAACGATTGATAGAAGATATCGTCATAAAATGCCCGTTCTATGAAGGATGACAGGGTGTCTATTCGCCTGTTCATGGAGCCGGGGCCATGGCCTTCCAGCTCCATGGCCATGGCTCGTGATGAGGTTATATGGAGGCAATACATGGGGTCGATATGCTTCAGGCGTAGTTCTTCCTCGAGAAGCCTATTCCTCGTATCAACGGTGGCACCGAGGAGAAACGTGATGTGAGCCATGAGATTTTCCCGTCCGTCACAGGTCTGAGGTTTGGTGGATTGCAAAAATGATTTTGACAGATTTCGCAAAATGATACAAGATGCTATTTAACCGGTTGTCATTGTTCATGGGTTCAGGGTTCAAAGGTTGGGATAGTATCGCAAACATCACACATCAAAAAATACATCCGTGACCGAAAGAAGACTTTATCAAATACTCCTCTTTTTTGCCCTTACATTCATGCTTTCCAATGCCGTTTGTTTCATGGCCTTATGTTTGGGTAATGACCGGTCAAAGGGAAAGGGGGAGCGCAGAACCTATTTGTCTGATAAGAAGGGGGAGAGAACGATGGGAACGGCAGATTGGCTGTCTGAAGATGAGGGGAACTACCTTGTGAAGGTGGCCAGAAGCACCATTAACAATAGGTTGAACAAGGTGGAGCAGCCGCCAATCGATGGGAAAGGCCTGCCGGAGAAATTTCAGGAACAACTGGGCACCTTTGTAACCATTACCATTGACGGCAACCTGAGGGGTTGCATCGGGCATATCATACCCAGGGAGACGGTAATCGAGGGGATACGGGAAAACGCCATCAATGCCGCTTTCAGGGACCCTCGATTTCCTCCCTTAACGAGGGAGGAGTTCGACAAGATAGAGATCGAGATCAGCATACTCACCGCTCCTCAGGAACTTACCTATAGCGATGCAGAGGACCTTTTGAACAAGCTGAGGCCCGGAAAAGATGGGGTAATTATAAAGAAGGGGTACCATGAGGCCACCTTTCTCCCTCAGGTGTGGGACCAGCTACCCGATAAGGAGGAGTTCTTAACGCATCTCTGCATGAAGGCAGGCCTTTCTCATGATAGCTGGAGGCAGGAGAAACTCCAGGTCTCTACCTACCAGGTTCAGGCCTTTGAAGAAGGGGAAGCGAAATAACGGGACCTCGGTTTTTCATTGAGGTCTTGACTATGTGACACGGGACACCTGTCATCAGTCGATTCCATGCACCTCACCACCCTCATCGTCATATCCGTCATCGGTACGGGGATATCCTCTATCGCTATCCAGATCGTTACCGTGAGAGAGTTTCTCTCCCAGTTCGCGGGCAATGAGATTACGATCTCCCTCGTCCTCTTTTGTTGGCTCATGGTGGGTGGGTTCGGCTCCCTTGTCTCAAAATACTTCACCACAAAGTCCGTGCCTGTCTACTCGGTTATCTCCCTGATAACGGCGCTATTCCCATTGATCCAGATAAGCGCGATACGGGTTTTCAGGGATACCATCTTCATCCACGGAGAATCGCCGGGCTTTT
>CAYPNL010000237.1:0-8133 GCA_964412045.1 uncultured Desulfobacteraceae bacterium | reverse complement strand
GGCAGGCCCCAATACATCAGGGCACCGACCGCCATGGCATACAAGAGTCAGATCCGCGTTGCGCGTGTGCCCTGATGTATCAGGGCACGCTGAGGCCCCCTGTTTAAGGGCATGGTAGAAGAAAAGACACCCCTATGCCCATGCGTCTTACCAAGGGCGCCTATTGTGCCTCGAGCAAAGGCCGGGATTGATCAGCTCCTGAGGATGGGAAGGCATGAGGGCATTGAGTTCTTCTACCACAGGAATAAAATCGCGAAGCGATTTTATTCAAACCACATAATAACGCCGGATTCTTTCCCTATATTCGATATCTTGCCTTTATGGGCTGCGAGAAAGAGGGCTCGACTATCCGACTGCATATCGGTGACACAATAGTCAATCTCACCCGCACTCCACGCGGGCGAAAGTGCTGTGCCTTCTATCCGATAGGCAACCACCTGGGATTTCACATACACCTTGAAATTGAGCAATTTCTCGATCATGGGGGTATTCTCTAAGGCTACCACATCTCTCCTTCCATCTCCGTCGATATCAGCAAGGACGAGGCTGCTGTTAAAGGAAATTCTTGGCGAAATGCCGTTAGGATCGGGCTCCCCGGCCCTTATGGCATTGTTGGTGCCTCCCAATTCTTTCTCCCCTTGCCACAAGATCTGACCTCTCTCACCCCACACATGAAGCCTTGATTTCTCACCCAAAGTAGCTTCTCCCAGGCCAACCCATTCGTGAGCTCCATCCTCATTGAGGTCGGAGCGAATGAGGGTATAAAACTGTGCCCCTTTCATCTCGGGAAGCTCTTCGCCCTTTATGAGCTCGCCCTTGTCATCATAGTTCATAAGATACAGAGGGCCGCTAAAGATTTCGTTCGCCTGAGATCCTTGGAATAATAAGAGGGATGTTTTCTCGATCGGATCTCTGATCACCCTCAGGTGGCCTATCTTTCTTTGGAGATTCCGAAATGCGTCCGCTCGCTCATAGACCGAGGTGCGTGCCCTCATACCATAGCGGCCCACCACATAGATTTCCGCCTTGCCGTTATGGTCGATGTCTCCTACGCTTACCTTGAAAAACTCCTCTCCCCAGGATGCCTTGAGCGTATCTATGAGCCTAAACGATGTCCCCTCCCGTCGGTATACGAGCATTTTTTTTCTATCTACGAGAACTAATTCGACCGTTCCGTCGCCATCCAGGTCTCCCATGTCAAAGGACATCACCGCCATCGTGAGCGGGATGGTGCCGGTCGGCTTCAATGGCCTGGATTCTTGAGTCGGCTTAAAAGCCATGCCTTTTCCCCGTTCAGATGATCGTTCTGTGTCCCCTTCCGATCTTGTGAAGACGCCCTGTGCGGAACTCGTTTCAGGGAGCACAGAGGGCTTTGCTGGCTGCTTTTGGGCGATGCCCTTTCCTTCAATAGCATCCCGCACCTGGTTGGCCACATCGGAGAATCCGGGGATAAATTGGTCTTCGGCAACAACGGCAAAAAACCTCATGGGGGCTGAGCCTTCCTCCGAACTGAGCAAGGAGAAATCCAGGCTGTAGGTAGTCCCTACAGCCGTGATGCTCCCGAATACGGCATAATCGGCGCCAAGCTCTCCCATAAGCTCCTCAGCCCGTTTCTCTGAGATTATCCCCCTTATCTCCTCTTCAGTTAAAAAGCGCCCAATCGCATCTCCTCTGATAACTGCAAGTTCACCTCCGGCAAGGCGCGTAACGAGCATGCTGGCGGCCCCTTGACGGATATGATCCAGCGGCCTTTCCGCATAAAGAGCCAGGGGGAGAAGGAGTGCCTTTTTATCGGAGCTCTGGACTGGGAGAGGGGTAAAAAGGATGAAGGATAGTAAAATGATAGGAAATAGTGTGCCCAGAGTATTGCGTTTCATCCCATACCTTTGTTTTTTCTGGAAGGACATTGTTCATCACAACAGAGGAATGATTGTGGTAATTATCCCTGTCTGTGAGAGCCGAAACCCGATTACACACGGAATAAGCCTTGATAAAAAACCCGGGGCTTGCTTAAAGCCCCGGGTTTTTAACGGTAGGAACTACGAAAAGCAACTCCTAGAATGCAACCATCCACCGTGCACCAAAGTAGCTTATTTCACCTCTAGTGCCGGTCCCAGGTTTTACATCACCATAATCGATCTTGCCGATTTCTGGAGTTATGGAAAAACCCTTGGCCAGGTTGATCGGCGCTTGGACATAGTAAAAGGTGGTCTCATGTTCTGCTGTCACACCACCTACTTCCATCTCATTGCTGATTACACTCATGCCGCCCTCAATTGTGATCATAGGGCTGACCTTGTATCCCACAACCGCCGCATAGACCATGCTGTCTACATCCTCTACGCTGGTACCAACCAGGGCTGCTCTTTGTAAAGCGATGTCTTGCGTCACAAGATAATTCCCAGGGTTCGTTGAAAACCAGATATCGCCATTCACATAGAATGGACCGGTACCGAACCGAGCACCGACTCCGAAGATGTTGGAATCGATATCATATGACGTCTCAGTAGTACCGGCAATGGCGACATCCTCGTAGCTATTCATACCGGCAAAGAAAAGAAGCTTCACCGGACCCACCGGAAGGCTATAGCTTGCCTCTATCTTTGGGATTGAGGTGTCCTGATCGACAGCGCCTCCGACCGGAGCGGCCTTATGAGGCTCTATCAATGCAACCTGAAGGCCTCCCATCTTTAACTTTAACTGGGGAATCCTCTGAGGATACACACCACCCCAGAGAACCATAGGAGCGTCTCTCCATATCGACCCGCTTGGCAAGAAGAGGGCGGGGGTATAGTCTTGACCAACCACCAAGGTGCCGGCCCCAAAATTCCACCAGCCATAGGCCAACCTGACGTGAAAGCTGTTGGCATCCGCCATATAATGCGTGTCAATGCCAACCTCAAAGTGGCCACCGATATTGCCTGCCGCTGCCTTAGTTCCGAACCGGTTAGTACTGTTCATCCCAGTCCATATCAGATCATCGTCATCAACACCAGTGCCTGTTCTCTCCTTTGAGACATCTTGCATCAAGGTATGCATCGACGCCAATCCGTAAAAGCTCCAGTCAGCAGCTATGGCAGGTATACTAGATCCAACCACAAATGCCAACGCTGCACACACGATCAATAATTTTCGCATAGCTCTTTCCTCCTAAAGAATTTTGATTAACAAAAACACTACATTTAGCCTAGACAAACCGTATCGCTTCTTTCTTCTTCACCCCCTTTCTTTGTAGATTTTGAAACAATGTGGATTGAATTTGGGATTGAATAGCACCTTTAAAGGAAAATGTCAAGTAATAAATAAAATCGCTTCGCGATTTGTATTCAGGTTGATAGGCTGAAGACCGAAGACCGAAGCAGGAAAGACCCTGACAGCCTTCCACCTTCAGTCTATCTACCTCCTACGTTACACTACATCTTTAAGATAGAATAATACTGCCCGTGTCGGTCTATTTTATCACCGACCTTGGTTCCGCAAAACTTGCACCGGTATTCGTATTTATCCCCTTCAGGCAGCACGAGAAGCAAGAATTTATTGACCGGCACCGCCCTCTTGCATTTGGGGCAGTATAGCTCGGTGGCCTCGAATTCGTTAAAGCTTGCCTGCCTCTGGTTTCTTTCCTGTCGAGGATAGTGGCCCGGCATTCCTTGCATATCCATATCCGATTCCCTTTTCTCTGCATCTATGATAATGATGCCTATAATTTACTAAGTTATGAAAAAAATGCAAGCATCTAAATTAGCCGCGGCTAACTGAAAGGAGGAAGGTATGAAGATAAAGCACATCGATCATATAGGAATCGCTGTGAAAAGCATCGATGAAGGGAAAAAATTCTATACCGATATCCTGGGCCTTGCCATGGTAAAGACTGAGGTCATCGAGGAGCAAAAGGTCAAGACAGGGTTTTTCCCCATTACCGATAGCGAGCTTGAGTTGCTCGAATCAACCGAACTCGACGGTCCGGTGGCAAAATACATAGAGTCCCGCGGTGAAGGAATGCAGCATATCGCATTCAGGGTGGAGAACATCGAAGAGGCCTTGAGGGAGCTCAAGGAAAAAGGTGTTCGGTTGATCGACCAGGAGCCAAGGAAGGGAGCAGGTGGAGCCAGAATTGCCTTTATCCACCCCAAGGAGACACACGGGGTACTCGTTGAGCTCTGTGAAAAAGAATGAAACGGTGAGGGGGTGAAGGAGCAAAGGGAGAGGGGGAGGGAGTCTTTTACACCGCTTCCCCGCTTCCCCGCTTCCCCGCTTCTTGTAACTTCAGGAGTGATGCTGCATTTTCTCCGCATATCTTCTTCATATCCTCAGGGGGCAGTCCCGCTTCTCTCATCTCCCTGAAGTAGCGGCTCGGTTTAAGGAGGGGAAAATCGCTTCCGAACAGTATCTTATTCGGCCCTAGGATCTCTGCGGCGATTGCATAAATCATGCTGTCATAGAGGTAGGGAGAGGCGGCGGTATCAAACCAGGTGTTCTGAAGGACTGATTTCACCTCTTTTTTCATCAAATGATAGAACAAAATCCCTCCCCCCCAGTGTGCGAGTATGATCTTATTGTTTGGGAAGCACTGGGGAACCCTGTAGATATCATGCACCGTCATCGGCGCCTTGCCGGGATAGGAATGGCCAACCGGCTCATTGGTGTGCAGGAGCAAGGGCACATCAAAGTTTTGGGCCATCTCGGCGATAGGCGTAAGGGCATGAACGGTATCCTCTCCTATGGTTGAGGAGTAAAAAGCGAGTTCTCCAACCCCTGAAAGGCCTGCGTCCAGACATCGTTCAAGCTCCCTTTCAGCGCCTTCCACGGGAAGGTAAAAGGTGCAGAAGCCTATGAGACTTCCCCGGTATCGTTGAACGGCCTCGATGATATAGTCGTTGTTCCTCATTACATGATCCATGCTACGCCACGGAAACCCGAAAATAACCGATTTGTCTACACCTTCTTCATCCATAGCTCCTATGAGCTCTTCCATGCCTGAGAGCCTGGATCCGGGATGACTATAGATGCTTCTAAAGTCAGGTTCACGGTCAAAGAACTTTTCCCGTGCCCCCCTGATCTCCCGCGGAAAGATATGGGTGTGGAAGTCGATGATCATCTCGTTCCTCGTTGCTGGTTGCTCGTTAAAAGCCTCAAAGTCATTGCGAGCAAAGCGAAGCAATCTCATATTTCCTCATATAAATCCAGCCATTCTTTATTTATCCTGTTAATCAGGTTAATTTTTCTTTGCCTCGACCCAGCCTTTATCTGTTTTTCTCTGTAGATAGCATTTTCTAAGCAGTTTTTCTTTGTGCTGGAAGACTCTCTTTTTCAGATCGCTTGTTATACCTGTGTAGAGAACGGTATTACCTTTGTTGGTCATTATATACACATAATAGTGCTTGCTCATTGATACCTTATCGAGACTAATACTACATTCCATTCAAATGGATACTATTGATGGATGTCATTGCGAACGAATGTGAAGCAATCTCAATATAATAGATTGCCACGTCGCTTCGCTCCTCGCAATGACAAAATAGTAATTCTCATTACTTCCCAGCAACGAGCAACTATATCATCTGATACGGATCGACATCCATGATTAGCCTCACGCCGCTTGGCCCGAGAATTTGGGGGGAAAACCTGTCAATCTCACCTAGCAATTGATTAAGGTAGGCGGGTCGCCTGGATTTGATAAGAATCTGCTGGCGGTACTTGCCCTTTATCTTTGCGATGGGTGCCTCTACAGGACCAAGGACTTCAATATCCTTTTTGCTATTCGGGTGCTTTTTCAGGGTATCCCTGATCCTCATGTTCATGTTCCTTGCGATCTGTTCTGTTGTGCTTCTGCTGTTTCCCAGAAAACGGAGATTTACCATGGAGGAGAAAGGAGGGTAGTTGAGCTGTCTCCTGAGCTCTATCTCTCGGGAAAAGAATCCTTGATAATCATGGTCTCTGGCTGCACGAATCGCATAGTGGGATGGGTTGTATGTCTGGATAATAACCTTTCCAGGAGAAGCCCCCCTCCCGGTCCTGCCAGCTACCTGGGAGATCAGTTGAAAGGTTGTCTCACCTGCTCTAAAATCAGGCCAATTGAGCGATAGGTCTGCAGAGATCACCCCAACGAGGGTCACATGGGGAAAATCATGTCCCTTGGTAACCATCTGGGTGCCGACGAGGACGTCGGTTTCCCGATGAAGAAAACGCTTCAATACCTGCTGGACCTCGTCCTTGTGCCTCATGGTATCCCTATCCATTCTCTCAACCCTTGCCTCCGGAAAGATCCCGAGCAAGGTCTCCGTTACCCGTTCCGTGCCGAATCCGTAAGGTTTCAGCTGTTCTCTGCCGCACGATGGGCACCTCGTTGGGGGCTGGATCCTGAATCCGCAGTAGTGGCAGAGCAAGGCATCGCTCTGTTTATGATAGGTCAGGCTGAGGTCGCAGTTTGGACACCGGAGAGTTGTGCCGCAAAACCTGCACAGATACAGGGAGCTGAATCCCCTCCTGTTAAGAAACAGGATAGTCTGCTCTCCTTTTGCCAGGTTCTCACCGATACCCTCCTGAAGCTGCTGGCTCAAGATGCCGCCGCCGCTTGTTGCATCCTCGCATTCAGTCATATTTATTACACTGATTTGAGGAGGCTTTTTCTTTCCGATCCTCTCGGGCATGCTGAGGAGCCCGTATTTTCCGGCTACCGCATTTTGATAGGACTGAACAGAGGGTGTTCCAGAGCCTAAAATCACAACGGCATTCGCGAGTTTCGACCTCATAACAGCAGCATCCCTCGCCTGGTAACGGAATTTCTCCTCCTGCTTATACGATGTGTCATGCTCCTCATCAAGGATAATGAGCCCGAGCCTCGGCAATGGGGCGAACAGCGCTGATCGTGCCCCAATGACAACGTCGGCTTCTCCCCTCGCAATGCTGATCCATTGCTCGTAGCGTTGTCCCTGTGAGAGGGCACTGTGAAAAACAGCCACTCTCTCCTTGAGCCTGGCCTTGAACAAGGATGCCAATGAAACCGTGAGGGCGATCTCAGGCACCATGATAATGGATTGCTTGCCCAGCCGGATCGCAGCCCTTACCGCATCAAAGTAAACCTCGGTTTTGCCGCTGCCGGTAACACCGTGAAGGAGAAAGGCGCGATAGTGGTTTTGCCGCATGCTTCCCTCGATTATCCTAAGGATCTCCTTTTGCGTAGGGTTGAGCGGCGGAGGTTGTGGTGAGAAAAAAATGTCCTCGCTTACGAGATCCCTCGCCACGGGCTTGAGCAATTTCTCAAGAATGCCCTTTTTGACCCATTTATCAACGAGATACCGCCCATTAGAAAACTTTTCGGTGATCTCACTCAAAGGCATCTCGCCCCTGGTGTGAACGAGCTCAAGGAATGCCGATTCATCTTTAGCATGCTGACCACGGTGAACGAAGAGCTGGCGGACCGCCTCAGCCTCTCCTGAGGGCACGTCTACCGGACGGGCACCGCTTTTGAGGCCAACAAGGGAGCCATCGAGAACCGATCTTCTCTTTATGCCGATGAATACCCTTTTCAGCAGGCCGACCCTACCCCGTCCCAAATCTTCCCCCTTGAAAGGGGAGGTCGGGGTGGGGGTAGTACCTTGACCGCCCTTGGCAGCCACATTCAATCCGGTAGGAAGGGCTGCTTTGATCACCAGCCCTATCGGGTAGCGATAATAGCTGGAGAGCCATTCGAAGAATTCAACCATATCCTGTGGGAAGAGGGGAAGCGGATCGAGGACCGATAAGATATCCTTTATACCTTTCCTGTCCTCCGGGGGTATAATCTTGAGTATATAGCCGATTACCCTTCGTTTTGAAAAAGAAACCATGGCCCTTTTGCCCGCCTCTACCTTGTCGGCAAGGGCGCCGGTCACGGAATAGGTGAATGTTCCGCTCACTGGAAGGCAAACAGCTATCTGGAGATACTTTTTCTCTTGGCCATGACTCATCGCTGCATCATTCTTTGGCTTTGATACTGTTTAGTATTTGAGAATAAAGATTTCACGCTCTTACCTTGATTGTAAAAGAAATTCGTATTCATACATCTCCTAAGAAACTAACTGTGCGCAAAGGAGCATGGGCATGTCTTTTTTTGTCTCATGCCCTAGAAGTAATGCACCGGCAGGCCCCAAT